>JBGPMX010000357.1:0-5765 GCA_041487215.1 Planctomycetia bacterium
CCCCGCCGGGCCCCTGCGCTACAAACCACGGCGTCGCGCACCTCGTATCCCCGCCGGGCTTGCCCCGGCGGATCGGGGCTTTTGCGCTACGACGACCGCACGGACAAGCCCGCTCCCCGCCGGGCTTGCCCCGGCGGATCGGGGCTTTTGCGCTACGACGACCGCGCGGACAAGCCCGCTCCCCGCCGGGCTTGCCCCGGCGGACACGGGCTTTTGCGCTACGACCAAGACTTGTACAGTGACGCAGAATCATCATGACGCGAACGCCACTCATGTCCCCCCAGCCGATCTACACTCGCGAGAACTGCAACGTCGCGTATCAACTCAACTGGTCACTGAGCATCTTCTGGCTGGAACCGATCGACGATGACCAATGGCTCGAGCCCTTGAAGCAGCAGACCGAAGCGGATGGCGTTCGGTTGCTCGAGCATCGCTTCGCCCGGCCCCAACACAGCCTGTTTCTGGTAAGCACCCAGCCGACCGTGGCCCCGTGTGGAGTTGCGCGTTCCGTGAAGGGACGATTACAGTACCTCGTACGTGGAACGCGACCCAAAGCATTTCAGCGAAACTATTCGATCCGCGGCGTCGGGTCGACGCGCCGCGACAGGCTCGATGCGTACTGCTCAGGGGATGCGGCCGGTGCTTCAGTTCAGTTTTTTCGTGGGGACGTTCGGCGAGTACGACCTGGGGGCGATCGAGAACGGCGACGGAAAGTAGGATAGAACCGTAGTGCCGAAGCCCGCTCCCCGCCGGGCTTGCCCCGGCGGATGCGGGGCTTTTGCGCTAGACGCGCAACCTCGTTCCGAATCTTCTTCCGCCGCATCCCGCCGCCGTGGGCGGCGGGATGCGGCGGAAGAACGCATGCGGGCGAAAGCCGGCCGCAGTGGCGTCCCAAGCCCCCATCCGCCGGGACGAGCCGGAGGAGAGCGATGCGCCGAAGGCGGGTCCTCGTTGGCTCCCGCCAAGCCCTGGCTCGACCGAGCCCGCGACTCTGCACGACGACGCGTAGTGCAGAAGCGCGATTCCGCCGGGACAAGCCCGGCGGCGAAGGATCTCGCGGTTCTCGGGTGCCTCGGTAGTGCAGAAGCGCCTTTCCGCCGGGACAAGCCCGGCGGCGGCCTAGAGCATTTCGTCTCCGCCACCCAAGCACCCGGGCCCGCATTGGGTCCGCGCCGGGCCCCTGCGCTACAAACTACGGCGTCGCGCACCTCGTGTTCCCGCCGGGCTTGCCCCGGCGGATGCGGGTTTCTGCGCTACGACGCGCAGTCTCGCTCCGAATCTTCTTCCGCCGCATCCCGCCGCCACAGGCGGCGGGATGCGGCGGAAGAAAGAAGGCGGGGGCAGCCCGATTCTCGGCTGGTTCATACGCCCCGGCCAGTGGTCGCCAGCGACGTTGGTTTTGATCTGGTGCAGCCGAACCCGCCCACGTCACGAGCGCAAGCTCATGCAACGGGCGCGGTTCGTCCAGATCAATACCAACACAAAAGGAGGGAATGCTTCCCAAGCTTCCTTGAGCCGGTCCCCGTGCCCAGTCAGCGCACGCCCGCCTTCCGCATCGCTTCGGCCATGGCGGCGTAGCCCTCATCGCACGCCTCTTCGAACTTCATGTCCACGAAGCACTCGACCGCCATGGAGCCGGTGAACTTCGCTTCGGCCAGGGCCGCGAAGATCGGCACGTAGTTCATCGTGCCCTTTCCAGGGATGCGGTGCTGCCACTTTGGGTATCGGCCCACGTGGTCCTTGAGATGGGCGTGCTTGATGCGTGATGCAAACCGTTTCACGAACGGCACGGGGTCGATGCCCGCGAGGCTGAGGTAGGACGGATCGAAATTCACTCCGAACTCCGGCTCGGCGACGTCGTCGAACAGCTGCGCCAGCGAGTTGCTGCTGTTCACGATCCATTCCGGCCATGGTCCGAGGTCGATCGCCAGCGCGACGTGCTTGGTCGTGCCGTACTGGGTGGCCGTGCGGAGCGCTGCCACGCTCTTCGCCCAGAGTGCCTGGCGCGACAGTTCTTGCACGAGGCCGCCCAGGTGAAAGGTGACGAGCGGGGCTCCCAGGTCGGCCGCCAGATCCACCGTGCCGTGGAGGTCGAGCGGATTTTTTTCTTCGAGCGTCTTGGTCAGTTCGGCGTGCGTAATGACCGCCTCGACCGAGAGCTCGTGCTTCTGCGCGCTCGCCCGCACGCGCCGGCGCCGATCCGGCGTAACGGATCGCGGATCCGCGGAGGCACCGAAGGTTCCCGACTCATCGATGCCGTCGTAGCCGGTGTGCGCGATGCGTGCCAGGCACTCCTCGATCGGTAATTCCTGCCGATCGGTGTAGCTGTACGTGTAGAAGGAGAGTCGCATGATGGGTGGTGTTCTTTTCCGGGTGGGGCTCACTCGAGCAACTCGCCGAGCTCCTGGCGCAGGCGCCGGAGGACGCGTGATTTGGCGACGCGAACGTTACCGGGCTGCATGGCGAGTTCGCGGGCGACATCGGCCGGCGGCTGGCCGTCCACCGCAACCCGCCAGAATGCTTGCCACGTGCGACTCGCGAACTCCGAGCGGATCAGGTCCAGGGCCCTCTGCACGAGCTCCTGATACGCCTGTTTCTCAGCGTCGTCATCCGGATGCGCGGCATTTTCGGCGGCGGGCAACTGGGCAAGACGGAGGTTCGCTTCGGTTCCCCCGGCGGCCTGTGGCTGACGGCCGACACGCCGGAAGTGGTCATGGACCTTGTTCTGGGTAATGATGCGAAGCCAGCCGCGAAAGGTGTCGCGAGGCATCTCTTTGCGGAAGGTCGTGATCCGCGCGGCCACGGATTGGAACACGTCCTGGAACACGTCATCGGCATCGTGCTCCGGCAGGTGCAGCTTGCGACACCAGTAGTAGACGAGCGGGGCGTAGAGCAAGACCAGGCGGTCCCAAGCGGCCGCATCGTTGGCTCGGAGCCGCACCAGGAGGCTGACGGACGTGCCGTCCGCTTCCGGCGGCCCCGTGGCGGGCTGTGCGTCGTTCGGTCGGTTCATAAGGGCCCGTCAAAACATAACTTGCACATTGGACCTACTAATGGAGCCACTGCGAGCGACGCAGCTGGCTTGATCGGGCGGCGCATCGACAAGACGGGGGGCGATCCCGCGCCTGCAACTCGCCTCGCAGTGGCTCCATTTCTGCTCATTGCACCGGTGTCGGGCCGCCGTTGAAAAAGAGAATCCGCTGAGACGCACGCCGGCTCTCCACTCGGATGTGCAATGGCTGTTCGATGTGGGACACACCGCGGATTCTCTCTTTCAAGTGGGTCAAATGGTCAAGTTATTTTTTGACGGGCCCTAAGCGGGGCACCTTGGATCGCACGCGGATGCGAGCGCCCATCCCCCCCGCAACCGCGACCCCCAGCAGCACAACGATGCTCGCCCCCATCAGCACAAAGGCCCCGAGCAGCCCTCGGCGCGTACGTGCGATGTCGCGGTCCAGGGAACGGACGATCTTCAGCACACCGACGACGTCGCCGACTTTCCAGTCTTTCTTCGGGCTGCGTTCGGACTGGTTGTGACACTTCACGCAGCTCTCTTCCATGCGCCGCGCGGTCGCGTAGACGAGCGAACGGCGCCCTTCGATCTCGGTGAACTCGTGAAACGGTTGGCTCGGGTCCTTCTCGAGAACGGTGATCGCCTTGCGTTCGAATTCGTCTTTCGGCCCGCCATTCGGCCGCCACGGGTAGCGGCTGTACAGCCGGACCTGCATGCCCGATTCGGCTTTGCTGATGCGCTCGCCCGCGTCGATCGTGAACGTTGCCGGCAGCGGTAACGCCCCGTGCGTCGTGCGGTAGGCGTCGGTGATGGGCACCTTCTGGCCATCCAGGCGATCGACCAGTTCGCTGTAGAAACTGCTCATCTCATCCAGCATCTGGGATTCCATGCCGGCGCTGTCGAGAGCCGTCTGCTGGACGAAGAACTCCGAGAGGCTCGAGAGATACCAGAGCCCGGCGGTGGACCCGAGCGTGACGGCCAGGAGCAAGCCGGCCGCCCACGGATAACGACGACACCAGCGACCCAGCTGTTCCACCGGACCGACCGACCGGGCCAGGATGGGGTCGCCGTTCAGGAACCGCCGGAGGTCTTCGGAGAACTCCCGAGCCGTCGCGTAGCGCCGCGCCGCCGACTTCGCCATCGCCTTGAGGCAGATGGTCTCGAGGTCGCGCGGGATCTTGTCGTTCAATTGCCGCGGCGGACGCGGCTCGTCCTCGAGGACCTGCAGCAGCAGCATCCGCCGGTTTCCCTGAAACGGCCGTTCGCCGGTGAGCATCTCGTAGAGGATCACGCCCAGGCTGTAGATGTCGCTCCGCGCGGCGATGCCGGCCGATTCGCCCCGTGCCTGCTCGGGCGACATGTACGCCGGCGTCCCCATGACCTGGCCGTCCGGTGTTTCGTTCATGTCGCCCGTGTCGCGCTTGGCAAGCCCGAAATCCATGATGTGCAGCCGGCCCTCGGCATCGAGCAGGATATTCGAGGGCTTGACGTCGCGATGGATCACGCCATGCTCGTGCGCGTATTCGAGCGCCTCGGCCAGGTCCGCGATCTGCTCGGCCGCCCGCGTCAACTCGGGCCGGTTCCGGCTCAACCAGCTCTCCAGCGTCTCCCCCTCGATAAACTCGTAAACGAGGAAGCAAACGCCATCCTCGGTGTGGCCCGCTTCGTACAGCGACACGATGCCCGGGTGCTTCAGGTGGGCCGCGCTGCGGGCTTCCCGAACGAAGCGATCCACCTCCTCCTTGCCGGACAGGCTACCGGCGCGCTCGATCTTGATTGCTACCGTGCGGTCCAGCTCGGAGTCGTAGGCGCGAAAGACGTAACCAAATGAGCCGGCGCCCAGCTGCGCATCGAGGCGGAACTTGCCCAGCCGGCACGGCCCATCGGCGACCAGCCGCGCAAAGCGGCGGCCGGGGTCCACGGCGATCTCGCTGGAGCCGGGCTGGACCAGGCGCTCGGCCGCGCTGCGGGCCGCGTGCATCAGTTGCGGCGGCATAGCCCCCGCCGCAGCGGGACTGGGTTCGAGCCGCCGCAGGTCGGTGACCAGACTGTCAGAGTCCTCGTCCAGTCCACGCAGCCGCGCATCGCACTCGGCACACTCGGCAACATGGTGCGCCACGCGTTCGAACGCGGCTCGGGCAAGATTCCCCAGGCCGAACGCCCTCAGTTCGTCCTGGCTGGGACATTGCAGTGGCATCGTCCGTCCCCCTTCCGGTCCATGCGCCGGCGCAGCTACGCCGGCCAACGGAGACCTGTCACAGAGGAATGGAACTGGCTGCGGCTCCGCAAGAGCGCCGCTCGAGCTTATCCTAATGCGAAATGGTGACCGGGTGTGCTTTCATTCCGTTCCATTTCGGGTAGCCAGCCGGTTTGCACGTGGCGGGCGAAGCCCCAGGTCCCCTACGGCGGCGGCTCGCCGCTCAAAGCGCGCGAAATCGTGGGGGAAACCGGCACCGGGCGGTAGAAAGCGAGTAATTCTGTCGACGACCCTATCGGCTCCGGCCTCGAACAGCGAGAATGCTGTAACGCTTCCGCGTTATCTTAGAGGTGGCCGCGCGGCACAGGGCCGTCCGGTCCCGCTCTCAACCGCAGTGATTCGGCACACCGAATTTCCGTCCAGGCCAGGGATCTGGCTCTGGGCAACCCACACGAAGGAGGGCAGGTATGAGCCGCAACACACGTCGCGAATTTCTTGGTGACGTCGGTCGGGGCATGCTGCTGGCCGGCTTGGGGACCACGCTGGTGGCGGATC
>JBGPMX010000358.1:0-5747 GCA_041487215.1 Planctomycetia bacterium
CACGAGCCCGCGTGCCAGGGCGCGAACCGTGGCGAACAAGCAGCCGCGTCCGGTCGCCTCGAACCGCCCGAGCGAGCCGCCGATGTCCAGGGGTTTGCCCGTCACCGCCGGCAGGTTGTTCTGCCCCGGGTGCATCATCTGATAGGTGTCGTAGATCCATGCCATCGTTTCGGCGTCGGTGTACATGTCGGGGGCGGGGATGTCGGTGTGCGGCCCGATGTCGTCGCTCAGCTCGGAGATGAAGCGCCGCGTGATCTTGCGCAGTTCGTTCCGGGTGAGCTCCTTGGGGTTGCACACGACGCCCCCCTTGGCGCCGCCGAACGGGATGTCGATGAGCGCGCACTTCCAGGTCATCCACGAGGCGAGTGCCCGCACCTCGTCCTCGGTGACGTCGGGGTGGTAACGCATTCCCCCTTTACCCGGCCCGCGGATGCGGTTGTGCACGACGCGATAGCCGACGAAGACACGGACCGACCCGTCATCCATTTCGATGGGAAACTCGATCGTGATCGTGCGCGCGGTGCGCCGCAGGAACTCCATGAGCCCGGCCTTGAGCGACGGGATGTACCGCGCGGCGTGGTCGAACTGCTGCTGCGCGATGTGGTACGGGTTCAGGTCTTCGGCCGTCTGCACCACGGTGGTGGCCAGGGCCGGGGGCGGCGCGAGCGACGGCTGCGTCATAAGCTCCTCCTGAATGCGGGTGGCTTCGCGCGTCTCCGGCGCCTCGCTACTTCCGGCTGGTGGTCTCGAACCGGAACTCGACCGGGGTTTCGCTGACCAGCGTGGCAATGATCGCGGGCGCCTTCGAACCGGATGGCACGCGGATCACCAGATCGCTCGGCCCCTCCGGTAACGCGGCGGACCAGGTGGTCCAGCTGTCGTTGCCGGATTTGCTGTCGCGCGCATTATCGAGCGGCTTGCCGGCGATCCAGGCCTGCACGTCGCCGCTCTGCTCGACCACCAGATCCACGGGCTGCTCGTGGGGCGAGGCGATCGGCACGCAGAGGTAAGCGGACTGGCCCGCGCGGGAGCCGACGAGCGCGCCGAGCTCGATGCGCCCCTCCTCGCTCGCCGCCATGCGGCGCCAGCGCACCGTGCCGCCGTCGCCGCCGCGGTACTCCGCGCCCAGGTTCACGCGCCCTTTGGGATCGAAGCGATCCGAGCCGCGCGCGTCGTCCGGGACCGGCCCCAGCACGTAGTACTGCCCAAACGTGCTCACCGGCTGCCGCAACGTCTCGAGAAACGTCAGAAGGTCGACCAGCTCGTCGGTGGTCATCGTCTCAGCGATGCCGTCGGGCATGATCGACTTGTTCAGCTCCTTGCGCTCCTCGATGTCGGCTGTCGCTAGGGTGAGCCGCTGGCCGTCGGCGGTCTTGAGCACGAGCTCCTCGGGCGACTGCTTGGCCACAAGCCCGTTGAGTACGCGACCGTCTCGGGTCACGACCATCGTGGTCTGGTAGGCAACCGCGATGCTCGCGCTGGGGTTGATCACGGCGTCGAGCAGGGCGTCCTTGCCGTACTTGACGCCGATCGACGACAGGTCCGGACCCACCCAGTTGCCGATGCCGCGGACGCGATGGCAGCGGATGCAGGCGTCGGAGCGTTCCCGCGTGAAGACCTTCTGGCCGCGTGCCGGGTCGCCCGAGCGGGCGAGCAGTTCCTTGATGGGTGGCAGCGGCTCGCCGCGCGCCGTCCTGGGCAGCGGCAGGACCGAGCGCGACTCCTGGGCGATGCGCCGGTCGGGGTGGCTGTGCAGCACGGTCATCGTCTCGGTACGCACCTCGTTGGGCAACTCCTCGCGCCTGGCCAGGTCCAGCAGGGCTTGCGGGCCGCCGGGCACGGCGGCGATCACCCGCACGGTGCGGCGACGCAGTTCGAGCGGCTGCTTGGCGTCGCGCAGCACGGCGATGAGAAACGTGCGCCCCGCTGGATCGCCCGCGATGTTTCCCAGCGCCCCGAGCGCGGCCAGGGCCAGCTCGTCCGCCTCCTTCGCGCCGCTCGAGTTGCGCAGCATCGCCTCGAGCGCCCCCCGCGCGGGGTGGAAGCGCAACTGGCCGAGTGCCTCGATGGCCGCCTGGCGCGTCGCCGCGGGCGCCTGCGCCGCCTCTGCCAGCTTGGCGATGGCCGGCCCATATTCTCCCGCGCCGCTCTGTGCCACGGCGCCGATTGCCGCGACCCGCAGCTCGTCCGAGGCCAGTGACTCCTCGATCACCCGGCGCATGGCCGGCGTGCCGAGCGCCGGCTTCCAGTCGTTGCCCAGCTTGCGGCCGAGCAGAGCGAGGATCTCGCGGCGCCGCGCCGCATCCGTTCCGTGCCGGAACCGGCCGGCCAGGAACTCGGCCGCCTGCGGGTCGCGGATGGCCGTTATGGCCATGTCCACTGCCTCCGCGAGATTGCCGCCGGTGGCGCCATCGAGCAGCTTGCCGAGGCTCGGCAGCGACTCGGGCCGACCGAGCTCCCACGCGAGCCCGATGATCTTCGAACCATCGCACGCCGGCGGCAGCTCGTCGCTCGTGTGCAAGAACGCGTCGTTGGTCGTGACCGGGTAGTACGGCGGCAGCGCCCAGCGCGTGCCTGCCTGGTCTTGGTTGCTGTCGAGCCCTGCGGTCGCTTCGTTGAACAGGGCGGCGAAGAACCCGGAATCGCGGTGGCGGCAGGCGAGCCCGATCGCCTCCAGGTAGTAGCGGTCTCGGCCGTCCCAGCGCGACACGAGCCTGCGCAGTGCGTCGCCACACGGGTCGGTCGGCACGTCGCGCAGCGCCAGCAGGAGCTCGCGGCGCACGCCCGGGTCCGGATCCTCGGCGAGCGGCAAGACGTGCTCGAGCTCCGCTTCGGCGCGCGCCGGCGCGTGCTTGGCGGACTCCGGCTCGACCAGCGACTGCCGGCTCACGTCGCGGGTCAGGATGCGCAGCGCCTCTTCCCGGATGCGCGGCTCCTTGTCGTGGAGCGCCGCGAGCAGCGTCGGCCGCCCGGTGTCCCCCATGCCGGCGAGGACCATCAGTGCACGGCCGCGTTCGCGTGGCTGCCCGCTGCGGAACAGCCGTGTGAGCGCTGCCAGGCCCTTGTCGCCCCCCTGCACCAGGAGCTGGCGCGCCGCGAACCGGGTCGCGACCACGGGCGAGCGCAACGCCTCGATCTGTCCCCCGATTGTGGCAAGATCGAGCGGGGGAGCGACCGCGCTTTTCCCTTTCGGCGCGATGCGGTAGATCCGACCCGTCGTCTGGTCGGTGAATCGGTGGCCGCCGACCCCGCTGTCGTACCAGTCGCAGACGAAGAGCGAGCCGTCCGGCGCGACCGTCGCGTCCACCGGCCGGAACCATGGGTCATCGCTGCCGAGCAGCACTTTGTACTCGGTGCGGAACGCGGCGCCGTACCGCGTGAGCGGGTGAAAGTTGACCTGGCGCGTGCCCGCATCGACCTGGAGCACGGCCCCGCGATACTCTTCGGGGAAGAGGTCTCCCTCGTAGACCAGGAGGCCGCAGGGCGAGCCATTGCCGGTCCCGACCAGCTTGGGCACGATGCCGGGCAGCTCCTCGGCCCAGTGCCGCGAGCTGACCCGGTAGCCGCAGTTCCCGCCGTCCATGATCCAGATCATGCGCGAGCCGCGGTTCCCATCGTCGTCGTTATCCGAGACGAAGACGTTGCCGAACGAGTCGAGCGCGGCTTCGTAGTTGTTCCGCTGCCGGTTTGCCAGCGTCTCGAACTCGGTGCCGTCCAGGTTGACGCGCAGCGTGTTGGCGAGCTGGTCGGAGCGGACGTGTCGCCCGGACCGATCTAGCACGTCGAAGTTCTGTGCTCGCTCGGAGTGGTCCTGCTGCACGCTGCAGCAGCCGTCGCCGTGCGTGAAGTAGAGCTTGCCGTCGAGACCGAGCACCATGCCGTGCACCCCGTGATCGCTGTCGATGCCGCCGAAGCCGGTCAGGAGCGGGTAGCGCTTGTCAGCCTTATCGTCGCCGTCGCTGTCCTCGAGCACGAGCAGGTTGGGCGAGTTGCCCACAAAGACGCGGCAGCCCTGGTACTTGCCGTCCTTCCAGATCTCCTGGATGGCGAGCCCCATGGGGACAGGGAAGACGTTATCGGCGAACACCGTTACCTTGTCCGCCTTGCCGTCCCCGTCGGTGTCCTCGAGGATCTTGATCTGGTCGGCCCCCTCGACGCGGTGGAACTGCTGATTGCCGCCGCGCGTGAGCCGGTAGTTGAGCCCCTCGGTGATCCAGACCCGCCCGCGCGAATCGACGTCCATGTTCGTGGGATTGACCACCATCGGCTCGCTGGCGAAGAGCGTCGCCTCGAACCCTGGGGCGGGCTTGAGCTTCTCGAGCGACTCCTCGGGACTGACCTGCCCGAGAGCACGCGGAGCGTCGGCGAGCAGGACGAGCAACAAGCAGGCGAGGCAGCAGGCGGGCGGGGTGCGAATTGGGCGTCGCAAGGCGTGGCTCCTTCGGCTGAGGGTGCGGATGGCGCGAGTCACGGATTTACCCGGCGGGGCCGGCGGGGTGCCGCCTGCCCACGGCGATGCGTTCGTCAGAGCTAATATCGCCGTCTCGTTGGGAACTGGCAAGTCTGTCGCGTCGTGCTTGCTCCCTCGCCCCACGCTCGCTCCTCTCATGGATCCCAGGAGTGAACGTGGGGAGAGGGGGCGGGGCTGAGGGCTGTTGTCGCCGCGCGTAGCCACGCTACACTGGGAGGCACGCCGCGCGGGGGCACGCCCTGAGGTTTTGCGAAGGGAGTGCGGGTGCCGGCCGGATCCGGCTCGCGTGTCGGCGGCGGTTCGCGATCGTTCTATACCTTCAACGAGGAACCAGGCGATGCACCCACTGACTCGTCGTGACTTCTTGGGCGTGACCGGGGCGGCTGGGGCGGGGCTGGCCGTCCGGCCCGCGCTTGCCGCTATCGCGGCGGAGCGGCCGGCGAAGGGATTCCAGATCTCGCTGGCGGAGTGGTCGCTGCACCGGGCGCTGTTCGCCAAGGAGATCGAGAACCTTGATTTCCCGCGGCTCGCGCGCGAGCAGTACGGCATCGACGCCGTCGAGTACGTCAACCAGTTCTTCAAGGACAAGGCCAAGGACGACAAGTACCTGGCGGAGCTGAAGAAACGCTGCGGGGATTACGGCGTGCAGAGCGTGCTCATCATGTGCGACGGCGAGGGGGCACTGGGGGACGCGGACGCGGCCAAGCGCAAGCAGGCGGTCGAGAACCACCACCGCTGGGTCGACGCGGCCAAGTTCCTCGGCTGCCACTCGATCCGCGTGAACGCCCAGAGCTCCGGCAGCTACGACGAGCAGATGGAGCGGGCGGCCGAGGGGCTGGCCGCGCTCACCGACTACGGCGCCAAAAAACAGATCGGGGTCATCGTCGAGAACCATGGCGGGCTCTCTTCCAACGGCGCCTGGCTGGTCGGCGTCATGAAGAAAGTCGGATCGACCTGGTGCGGCACGCTGCCGGACTTCGGCAATTTCGGCGACTACGACCGCTACAAGGGAGTCAGCGAGATGATGCCGTACGCCAAGGGGGTGTCCGCGAAGTCGCACGATTTCGACGCGAACGGCAACGAGAGCCATACGGATTACTTCCGCATGATGAAGATCGTGCTCGACGCCGGTTATCACGCGCGCGTGGGCATCGAGTACGAGGGGAACGAGCTCAGTGAGCCGGACGGCATCCGGGCCACGAAGAAGCTGCTGGAACGGGTGCGCGAGAAACTGGCGTGAGAAGCAAGCGTAACGGACGGCCGGCCGGGACGCGGG
>JBGPMX010000359.1:0-5744 GCA_041487215.1 Planctomycetia bacterium
AAGAGCAGCCCCACCGCCATCATGCTCGCCAACAGCCGGCTCTCGCACCAGAGAGCCACTGCCGTGAGGATCAGCGCGATGTCCGAGAACCAGAGGAAGTTGGCCGGGCCATAGTACGCGAGATAGACCGGCACGATGACGGCGACCAGTGCCGTGTAGGCGATCTTGACCCAGAGGGGAATTTCGCCGTGCATGGTGGGCCGGGTTTGGATTTCACCGGAGCGGGCTTCGCCAGAATTCCCGATGGCGGGCCCGTGGCATCTGAACTCTGGCGAGCTAATCGCCCGAGGCGGCAGGCGCGGGCGGCGTCGTGCGCAGCAGGGCCAGCGTGGCCCAACCGGTGCCGAAGTAACTGATCGGCCTCAGGTCCTTGGCGATCTTCCCTTCGGGGCCGAACGGACGCGATGACATCGGCCACGATCCGTCCGCGAGCTGCGTGGACATGAGAAACGCCTGGGCGCGGCGGAAGGCCGCGTCATCCGGCGCGCCGCTCACCGCCAGGGCGTACAGCGTCTGCCCGGTACTATAGGCATCGCTGGGCATCTCCGGCGTCTGGCTCCAGCCACCGTCAGCGTTCTGCCGCCCCAGCAGTTGCTGCCGCGCCTTGGCCGCTTCCAACCCGGAGAGCGGCGTTTCGGCGTTCACGATAAGACGCAGGTTCAGGGACTGCGTGCTGTCGTCCGGTGGGTTCGCCTTGAGGGCCGCCAGCGCCTTCTCGCGCAGCGGGGCCAGTTCGGCGGCGTCGCGCAGAGGCGGGGTCGCGAGCGCCCACAGCGTGAAGAGCGTGGTCACCGCGCGAGCGTCGAAGACCGGCGGGCGCGCAAACTGCGGATCCCAATAGCCGTCACTCGTCTGCGTCTCGCGGAAGTGCTCGATGAAGCGCGCGAGAACGGCGCCACGCATCTTGTCGTCGGCCGGCAGGCCGCGCTCGGCGAGCGTGAGGTACACGAGCTCCAGGCTCAGCTTCTTGGCCAGCGTCTCCCCTTCCTTGGGCGGCGGCGTCGAGGCCTTCGGCTGCGTATAAGGCGTGAGCGCGAAGGATTCGACCTCTCGGAACGCATCGGCGTCGATCGCGAAACCGCGTGCCCGTGCCTCGCCCACCGTCCACAGCATCATCGGCGCATGGTGGCACGACGCGCACTTCCGCTCACGCACCCAGCTCACCGCCTCCCGGCTCATGAAGCCGAGGCTTCGCTCGATGGCGGCCTGGGCCGACTCGGCGGATGACCCAGGCGCTTCCGCCCCGAAGGCACCGCCCGCCAATCCCATCAGGACTACGACCGAACCAAAGCATCCCATTGCCGCACCTCGCTTCCGCATGGAGTCACCGCCCGTTCGCCACACCCTGGATGAGTTTACACGACCGGGCCCCCTGTTTCGATCGTTCCGTTTGGGTTCGAGTGCCACGAACGGCGAGAAGCTTGCCTGGCGCCACGCGCTGCTGCAAGATGAGTCGCACCCGTGGCGCATCGCCGCCGCGGCAGTCAGGCACCTACCAGGAGTTCCCTATGCCGGGCATGGTCGTCGCTCCGCAGCCGTTGGCCGTTGAAGAAGGAGCCAAGGTTCTGGCGGGCGGGGGCAACGCGTTCGATGCCGCCCTGGCCACCGCCTTGGTGCAATTCATCATCGACCCGCACTCGTGCGGCGTGGGGGGTTACCTGCTCATGACCTGCCGCCCCGCCGCCGGGAATGCTGTGGCGCCGATCGTGGACGCGCCGGCGCTCGCCGGTGCCACGGTCGAGCCGCGTATGTGGGAGTCGCTTGTGCTGCGGGCCAACCCGACCGGCTGGGGCTACTTCCTCAAGGGACGCGTGAACGAGGACGGCTACCTGTCGATCTGCACACCGGGCATGATGCGCGGGCTCCAGGCCATCCAGGCGCGCTGGTGCACCCGGAGCTGGCCCGAGCTCATGGCACCGGCGATTCGGATCGCGGACGGGGGGTGGACCGTCGGCGCTCACATGGCCTCGCGCTGGAAAGACCGCCGCCCGTTCCCGGAAGCCTCATCGCTCCTGGACAAGCTCCACGTCACGTCCGACGCGGAGAGGATCTACCTCAAGCGGGACGGCAGTGCGCGCGACGCGGGCGAGCCGCTTCAGAACGCCGACTACGCGCGCACGTTGCGGCGGCTTGCCGAACGAGGCCCCGACGACTTCTACACCGGCGACCTGGCGGCGGAGATGTCCCAGGACCTGGCCGCACACCACAGCTGGGTGACCGCCCAGGATCTCGCGGATTACCAGCTCCGCGAGGAACCGCCCGTGCGGGTGGACTACCGCGGTTACACCGTCCAGACGAGCCAGCCGCCGCACGGCGGCCCCACCCTGGCCGCCATTCTGAACATCCTGGAGGGTTACGATCTGGCACGGCTCGGGCACAACTCGCCCGGCTATATCTACCTGGTCGCCATGGCCATGAAGGCCGCCTTCGCCGACCGCAATCGGCATCTCGGCGACCCGCGCTTCGTGGACGTGCCGCTCGAGTGGATGATCGCCAAGCAACGGGCCGAAGAGTGGCGCGCGGTCATCGACGCCGGCGCGCCCATCCACGCCGACCGCGTCCAGCCCGGATCGAGCGACACTACCCAGGTGACGGTCGCCGACGCTCAGGGCAACTGCGTTTCGCTCACGCATTCCCTCGGATCGTCGTCCGGCGTGATCACGCCCGGGCTCGGCTTCATGTACAACAACTCGATGGTCAACTTCCATCCCTACGCGGGACACCCCAACAGCATTCTGCCGCGCAAAGGGCGGACCACGGGGATGGCTCCCACCATCGTGTTCAAGAACGATAAGCCGGTCCTGTTGCTCGGAGCGCCTGGTGCGACGCGAATCATCACGTCGGTGCTCCAGGTCATCCTGAACCGGATTGACTTTGGCATGAGCATCAGCGACGCGGTCCTGGCGCCGCGCTTCGACTGCCAGGGAGACGTGATTAGCTGCCAGGCGCGCATTCCCGGCTACGTCTGCGACGAGGTGCGGAAGAAGCACAAGATCATTCGCTTGCCGCAGAGCCACGGCGGGCTCGCACTGGTGCACGCGATCAGCATCGACGAGCAAACCGGCCGGCTGGCCGGCGCCGCCGATGCGGGAGCCGACGGGATGGCTCTGCTCGTCGAAGACCAGGACGGAGCCGCGCGTCCGTAGACGCCCGTGGAAATCGGCCCAACGCGCCAGTTTTGATGTTGCGCTTTCTTCGGATCGGCTGAGCACTCTTATTGGCGCTGAAAGCGCCAGACAAGCCTGTTGGGGCAACGACACGATTTTTCGAGCCCTGAAAGGGCGCGATACTCTCGCACCCTGAAGCTTGTTTCGCCCTTACAGGGCTCTAGCCGGTCGTTTCGATCGTCTACCCTGCCCCTTCGGGGCGAAATCGGAAATAGCGCAACGTCAAAACGCGCAAGCGAGGAAGTAGGGTGGGCCCTCCGCACCAGGGAACAGAGCTGGTGGGCAGAGCCCGCCTGCAGAGCCCACCCTGCATGCTACGTAGACTCGTTCAACGGGGTGCGATCGCCATGGAACCTCTTTCGCGACGCGACTTCCTCTATCTCGGTGTCGCCGGCTCGGCGGCCGGCCTGCTCGCTGCCGGAACCGCAGAGCCGCCGAGCGTCCACGAGCAACTGCTCGATCTGGCGGCGTGCCAGGAACGAGAGCGTCGTGCGCGGTTTGCCGCTGTCGCGTCGCGCGCCGACCTGGCGGCGCTCCAGAAATCGCTGCGCGAGAAGTTCCTGGCGCTCCTGGACGGACTTCCCACGGCGCAGGGCGCCCCGCCCACCCGCAGCGTTGGCCAGATCGAGGCGGACGATTATCGGGTCGAGAAGCTGGTGTGGCAGAGCTTCCCGGGCTATTTCGTGCCCGCCTTGCTGTACAGGCCGCGGGCGATCGCCACGCGGCTGCCCGCGGTCCTCAGCCCGTGCGGCCACTCGACGACCGGCAAAGCGGACGACACCTACCAGCAGCTCCACGTCAACCTGGTGAAGCGCGGCTTCATCGTCCTGACCTATGACCCCGTGGGACAGGGCGAGCGCAGCCAGTTCTGGGATGCCGAGCGGCAGAAGTCGCGTTTCAACATGAGCTGCGGCGAGCACGCCGTACTGGGCAACCCGCTTTACCTGCTGGGGACGAGCCTGGCGCGCTACCGCATCTGGGACGGCATGCGCGGCATCGACTACCTGGCGTCCCTGCCCGAAGTGGACTCGACGCGCATCGGCTGCGTGGGGAATTCCGGGGGCGGCACGCTGACCGCTTACATCTCCGCGCTGGATCCGCGCGTGGCGGCTGCCGCGATCTGCTGCTACATCACCACGCTGCCGCGCCGCATGGCGAACCGCATCCAGGCGGACCCGGCCGCGGACCCGGAGCAGGACATCTTCGGCTTCGTGAGCGCGGGGATCGATCACGCCGGCCTGTTGGCGCTGCTCGCGCCGCGGCCGGTCCTGATCGGCGCCGCCCGGCTCGATTTTTTCCCGATCGAGGGGACCCGCGAGTCCTTCGCAGAGGCGAAACGCCTGTACGAGATCGCGGACGCCGGCGAACGGATCGGGCGCTTCGAAGCCGCCGCGAAGCACGGGCTGACCCTTCCTCTCCGCGAGGCGGTGTACGGCTGGTTCGAACGCTGGCTCGCCGGTCGGCAAGACGCCGGCCGAGCGGAAGAGGTCCCCGTGACGCCGCGGCCGGCCGAAGAGCTGCGTGTCTGCGGCAATGGCCAGGTCAACGTGACGTTCCGTTCGCTTCCCCTGCTGCCGCTGGCGCTGGGCCAATTCGCCGGGAAGCGGGCGCGCGTTCCGCTCAGGCAGCTGCTCCGTCTCGACCCCGAGGCCGCGGCACCCCGTATCCGGGAACTCGCCGCCGGTGGAGCGACGACCCAAACTCTTATCGCCTGCGTCAACGGCAACGAGTCACCGGGCTGGCACGAAGAGCGGGAATTCCTGCAGGCGCTGACCCAGCAGGGCTACGCGGTAGTGGTGATCGATCCGCGCGGCGTGGGGGAATTGCGCGCGCCCCTTACGGTCCGCGGCAACGACTACGCCGACCCGTTGTCGGGCGTCGAGGAGAACATTGCCTACAATGCCTTCCTGGTGGGCAAATCGCTGCTCGGCATGCGCGTGACCGATGTCCTGGCGGCTCTCGAGCGGATCGCCGCGCAAGGGCTGCCGCGCCGCGTGGTGTTGTGCGGGCGGCGCGACGCCGCCCTGGTCGCGTGTCTGGCCGCGGCCGTCGAGCCAACCATCACTCGGCTGGCGGTGGAAGAGATGCTCTATAGCTTCCGACCGCTGTTCGATGCCCGCGGATACCCGATCAACGCATCCCATATGCTGCCGGGCATGCTCCGGGACTTTGGCGACGTAGCGGACGTGCTGGCCGACATCGCGCCGCGCAGGGTGCTCGGCTCCGCGGGGATCGGCGCGAGCGACCGCCTGCCCGAATCGTTCGAGATCGTAGCCGGGCGGTTCACCAGGGATCCGAAACTGCTGATCGATTGGCTGCGCGATTGATCTCTTAGCTCTTCCGCGCTCCGAATCACGGCCGACTCGTCGCACTCGCCGTCCGTGGCACACCATCCGACCCCAGCGGCCAAACGAGCTCTCAGCGAGCAGCTCGAAGGCGGCGGCGCGTGAAGCGGGGAATCCCTCAGCTGAGGATCGCCCGGACGACGTTCCCCGCCACGTCGGTGAGCCGATAGTCGCGCCCCTGGTACGGGAACGTGAGCCGCGTGTGGTCCACTCCCAGGCAGTGGAGGATCGT
>JBGPMX010000360.1:0-5733 GCA_041487215.1 Planctomycetia bacterium
AGCCCCGAGCAGCTGACGCTCCTCGTCGAGGAGATCTTCACCAGCTTCGACGGCTTGGCGCAGGAGCGCGGCCTCAAGAAGATCAAGACGCTCGGGAATTCGTACATGGCCGCCGCCGGCGTGCCCGTCCCAGCGGGCGATCATGCGGAGCAGGCGGCGCACATGGCGCTCGACATGGTCGACGCGGTGGACCGCTTCAATGAGCGCAGCGGCCATTCGCTGCAGGTGCGCATCGGCATCGCCACCGGAGGGGTGGTGGCCGGCGTCATCGGCAAGCGCCAGTACGTCTACGATGTCTGGGGTGACGCCGTGAACATTGCCAGCCGGATGGAATCCCACGGCGTGGCCGGACGCGTGCAGGTGTCGGAGAGCACTCGACAGCTCTTGGGCGAGCCGTTCCTGCTCGAGGAGCGCGGGGCTCTCGAGGTGGAGGGGAAAGGTGAGATCAAGACGTGGTTCCTCGCCGGGCGGAATAAGACCACGGGGGGGCACGAGGCACGGCGACACGAGCAGATCGCTTCATAAACCGGCCGTTGCCGGTGAGCCGACGGCGGTGTAGGCTTCGAGGGTTCGAACCGTTCGTGCCCTAGGATCCCGCCTATGCCTCCCAAAGCACACTGTCAGAGCGGCTCATCGTCACCAGCGGCTGGTAGGTGACGCCAATCCTTATTCCCAAGGAGCCCCAAATGCGTCGCACGTTCGTTCTCTTCGCTGCCGTTCTCGCCGGCCTCACGACGGCCACATCTGCACAGCAACGGAGCATCAAACTCCGCGACGTCGCAGGCGTATGGCGTGCCGAAACCATGATGGGTCCCAAGGACAGCGTAGTCGCCACGAGCGTGCTGACCGCCACGGCCGACGGCAAACGCTGGACGATCACGTTCCCCAAGCGCAAGCCGATCAAGGTGCGTGTGGTCACCGTGGGGGGAGACAGTATCGTCACCGAGGCGGGCCCGTATCCGAGCTACCTGAAGCCGGGTCAGACGGTGACCTTGCTGCGCATCGTCGGCCATTACAAAGGCAAGCAGATGAGCGGCACCTTCGAGGCGCAGTACGCTTCGGGGGACAAGATCGGTGGCAAGATCAGCGCGACGCGCCGGAAGTAACCGCGCCCGGTCTCACTTGCGCCGGTTCGATCCGAGCAATGAATGCTTCACGACGCTGTCCGGCACGTTGTGCCCGTGCCGGACCGTGAAGACCGCCTTCTGCCTCCACCCGAGGTCGAGCTCCACGACCAGGTGACTGTGGTCACTGGCGATCCGCCAGTTGCGGGGCGACTTCGGCTCGCGGCCCTCGCCGGTCGCTGCCAGCACGGCGGCCACGACGGCGTCCGGGGGATCGCTCACGACGGCGAGCTGCGCGCACGTGACGCAGCGCCGCGACTGCCCGTTGAGATCTGTCGCGCAAACGAGCCGCCCGCAGTACCCGCACGTCGCCCGATGCTTGGCGCAGGTGCCCTTCCCGCAGACCGGACATTCGCTCACACTCGCGACCAGGTACGCGAGCCCGTCCACGTGGCACTCCCCGCGGTGCTCCGGGCAGGCGTACGCGCCGTTCGCGTCGACCAGGGGCTCGAGGTGACGCACGCAATGGCGCTCGTGGTCCACCACGCACTCGGCGGAATGGCGGGCACAGACGAGCTTCCCGCACGAAGCGCACGCCGCGACCTCATCCGATGCGAACAGCACCGCCGACTCTTCGGCGCAGGTGGCCCGGTGCCGCGCGCAGACCAGACGCCGCGACGTGTCGGTGCGGCGCAGATGTTGGGAGCAGTGCACCTGCCCATCCACCGCGCACGCAGCCTGATGCGCCGTGCAGACAGCCTTGCCGCAGCTCGCGCATTGCATCACCTCGTCCACGCCTACCAGCTCGTTGGTCCCGCCCTCGCAGTGCCGCAAGCACGCCGCGCACAGGCGACGTATGCCCTTTGGCGCCTCCGCGTCGCTCTGCTCGGCGTGGCGGTTGCAGACGACCCGGCCGCAGCTGCCGCACGGCGCCAGACAGGCTGAGCAGGCAATGTGTCCGTCCTCGGCGCATATCCCCTCGTGGGCCGTGCAGTGCTGCAGCCGGCATGAAGGGCAGACGCGCACGTGCTCCTCACATACCGGCTGACCGTCAACGCGACACTCCAGTATCCCATGCTCTTCGCAGAAGTCCTCGGCGCATACCGAGCAGCGGTGCGAGCAGGCGTCACACGCGCAGTGCTCCTGCCGGCAGACGACCAGGGTCGCCGGCGGACGGCCGCAGTGTGGACAGGTCATCATCCAGGCGCCGGTACCGCTCAGCAAGCGCTGCGCGGTGAATGTCGCGCCACGCCCCCGGGCCGACTCGAGCTGCCACTCCGCGCGCTGCATCAGCACGCCGGCCTCGATGAGCTGCAAGGGATGCACGACGGCTGTGACCCGGCTGCGCCGGACCTCTTCGGCACGGCGACGCCCGCCCAGGGCCGTGACCGTTTCAATGCCCTCTGCGTCGGACTGCTCCGCGACGATCGACTCGAAGTACCGGTCCAACCTGGCCAGCTCCCTGGCAAGCTCCTGCTCCGCCGCGGCGCGGCGCACGGCGACGCGCTCCGCCGACCTGTCACGCAGGTGGCTCAAGAGGAGATGGAGCAGGTCGCCCGGCTCCCGGGCGGGGATCGCTGCCGCCGCTCGCGCAACGGACGGATCCGCGGGTTCGACCCGACCCGCCTCGAGATCCCGGAACAGGCCCGTCAGCTCGTCGCCCACCCTGGCGCCGGCCGACAGGTCGTAGACGTCGCTTTCCACCACCGCCTCCTCCACCCCGGCCCCAGCGCGCAGCACGACGCGCGCGATGAGCCGCCCCACCGGATGCAGGGCCACCCGCGTCGTGCCCCGCTTCACCGTGCCGTCCCGCACCGGAATCGTGAGCTTCGCGCCTTTGAGATCGCTCGGCGCCTGCACCGTCGGCGCGATCAGGCCCAATGAGAGCCGCGCCGCGCGCGCGCGGATCGCGTCGATCAGATGGGAGAGGAACGGACTGCCGAGCACCGCGATCTCGGCGTTCGGGTCGCGCTCGAGCGCGTCGAGCGAGAACGCCACCCGCAGCGAGGCACGGTCCCTGAAGAACTGGCGTTCGGCCCGGGGCAGAGTCAGCTCGGAGTGATCGGGGCTGAGCGCGGCGTGCTTCACGCCCGCCAGCCGGCAGTAGCGCGTGAGCAGCGTCCGGATGCGCGCGTCGGCGAGAGGATCCCCGTTACCGGGTTCCCCGTTGCCAGAAGCCTGCGTTTCCGGAGGTCGCCTTCGGGTCCGCGGCTTACGCTTCGTTGGCTTGGTTTTCACGGGGCCGATACCTCAATATCGACCAGCGCCATCGGCAAGTGATCCACCTGCGCCTGGAGCGTGATCGTGCGTCCGGTGCTGCTCATGCCGGTGAGCCGCACCAGCTCCCCGTACTGAGGATGACTGCCGGCCGGCTGCGGCGTCGTGACGCCCCCGATCGGCTCGATGGACTCGAGCGCCTCGAGCACTTCCGTCAAGCGCACGCCGAGCCGGTGGCGCTTCGCCTCCCAGCCGGCGGCCTTGACGAGCTGGCTCGTGCCCAGCCCGAGTCGCAAGCGGCCCGGGACCGAGAGCGTGTCGAACCGGCGCTCGAGGCGCATGGCGTTGTCGTCCGGCGCGATGAGAGAGTTCAGCTGCTCGATCTCTTTGCCCGCCGCGCTGCTCTTCTCGATGTCGGCGCCGATGGTTGCCACCCGGCGCTCGAAGTCGGCCTCGCTCTCGGCGGCGAGCCACTGCTCGGCGAGCCGGCCCTCGAACTGCTGCCCGCCGCCGAACTCGCCGAGGATCATGTCCAGCTCGCCCACGACCAGCTCGAACAGCTTGATCTTGCGGTCGAGCAGCTGGAGGATGTAGGCCTCGATGGTCCCCGTCGCGGCGAGGTTCACGATGTGCACCTCGCGCTTCTGCCCGATGCGGTGCAGCCGTCCGATGCGCTGCTCGACCACCATCGGGTTCCAGGGCAAGTCGTAGTTCACGAGCACGTTGCAGAATTGCAGGTTGCGTCCTTCGCTGCCGGCGCGAGTGGCGATCAGGACGCTGCGGTCGTCATCGTGGAAAGCGCGGATGCGCTTGTCGCGCTCGGCCGTCGAGTGCGCGCCCCAGTAGACAATGGGCTTGCGACCGAGCTTCTTGACGCGCTCTTCGATCAACTGAATGGTGGGACGATGATCGCTGAAGATCACGACGCGGTCGGGCGTCTCCCGCAATAGTTTCGTCAGCACATCGAGCTTGGCGTGCGTCTTGATGCCCGCCGCCCGCTGGGCGAGCCGCTTGGCGATGGCGCGGTACTCGGGGCTGATGCGCTCGCTCTCCGCCAGGTGCGCGAGCGATTCGGCGAGCGCCCGCGATGAGGAGCACAGCCGCTGGCGCAGGTGGATGGCCGCGAGCTGCATGATTCCCTTCTTGGTCCGCCGCCGGCGCGGCGGGCCATCTTCCGTTTCCTCCTCCTCCTGCTCGGCCGGCTGAACGAACCCTTCCCGATAGAGCCGCCGCAGGAACTCGGTGGTGCGCTCGTACAGATCCGACTCGGCGCGCGTCAGGCGAACCGCGGGGTGTCGCGGCCGGCGCGGCGGCAGGTCGAGATCATCGACGACGCTCGAACGCCGCGTGCGGATCATCACGTCATGCGTGAGCGTGCGCAGGCCTTCGGGGTCACGGGGCCGGCGGTGGTCGCCCGAGACCAGGTGTACGCTCTTGAACTCCTGCCAGGTGCCGAGCTGGCCGGGGCGGAGCAGGGTGATGAGGTTGTACAGCTCGCGCAGGTCGTTCTGAAGCGGTGTCGCGGTGAGCAGCAGGATGAAATCGCGGTCGATCTTCTCGATGAACTGGTAGGTCGCGCCGCGGTGGCTCTTCACTTTGTGCGCCTCGTCCACGATCACGAGATCCCAGCGATGCCGCAGGATCTCCTCGGCGTGGCGGGGCGAGCGCGCCCGGTCGTGCGACACGATCGCCTTGGTGACGCGCGGCCAGTCGTCGGGCTCCGCGGGCGTGTCGAAATGCTCGAAGAACTTCTCCTCCAGCTCCGCCTGCCATTGGCCCACCAGCGAGGCCGGCGTCAGGATCAGCACGCGGCGGGCGAGCCCACGGATCGCCAGCTCCTTGTAGATGATGCTCGCTTCGATCGTCTTGCCGAGGCCCACCTCGTCGGCGAGGATGGCGCGGCCGCCCATGTCACGCAGCACTCGCAGGGCCACGTCGATCTGGTGGGGCAGCTCCTTGATCGCGTTGGCCTCGAGGCTGATCAGCCGGTCGAAACCCGGGACCAGGGCGATCCGTTCCGCTTCGCGCCGCAGCTCGTACCAAGGACGCCCGGCCGACGGCTCTTTGAGCTTATCGACGAACAGCTTCAGGGATCGTTCGTCGACCGCCCAGGAGTCGTCGGGGAGTGGGTCGGGCAGCGTCACGCAGTGTCTCTGGGGAATCGGGGCCGCAATATAGGTAATCCGGGCCACCGAAGCCGGGTCGGGCTCGAAGTAGGGGGTGCTAGGTTGTTGTGGCTCGTTGCTTCGTCCCCCACCTCACGCGGCAAATGCCGCCCGCCTGCTCCGCTACGCCTTTTGCACTTGGAAGTTCAGCGTGCCGCTGTAGTTCGTGAGCGTGAGCCTGATCGTCCAGTTCCCGGTCATCCCCGTGGTCGTGGGAAACGTGCCGTTCGCGCTGAGCGACTGTGAGTACACCTGCGCGCCGTTGGCATCCAGGACTGTGAGCATCG
>JBGPMX010000361.1:0-5701 GCA_041487215.1 Planctomycetia bacterium
GCGGCGCCGTGCGCCAGCGGCCGCAGCGCCAGCGGAGTCGGGAAGGTGTTGTCCACCACGAGCAGCACGCCGCGCTGCCGCGCGAGCTCGCCGAGCGCCGCCACGTCCGCCACGCGCAGCAGGGGATTGGAAACGACCTCGACCAGGATCATCCGCGTGTTCGGCCGCACCGCGGCCGCGACCGCCGCGGCGTCCGAGGCGTCGGCCAGATCACACGCCACGCCGAAGCGGGGCAGTTCGCGGCTGGCGAGCCGATGCGTCCGCCCGTACAGCTGATTGCCCGCGAGCACGTGATCGCCGGAGCGCAACAGCCCGAGCAGGACCGCGGACACCGCCGACATGCCCGAGCTGGTGATTAGCGTGCGCTCCGCTCCCTCCAGGCCGGCGAGCTTCTCCGCGAGCAGTTCGGCGTTCGGGCTCCCCTCGCGCGCGTAGGTGAACCCCGCCTCGGCCCCCTCGTACACGCGATCCATCTCGCTGGCGTCCCGCGCGCGGTACACCACCGACGGACAGAGCGGAGGCACGAGCGGTGTCGTCACCGAGGCGGGCAGGGCGGTGCGACGCACGAGCGAGGGGCGCGGCTGGTTGGGTTGTTGTTCCACGATGATCCCTCTTTCTTAGGCGCGGGTGGCCGCGAGATCCTTCGCTGCGCTCGTTCCTCGCTGCGCTCAGGATGACAGTGCGCGCTCGTTCCTCGCTTTGCTCAGGGTGACAGAGCCGGCGCGCTCGGTGGTCCGCTCCGCCCTTCGCTGGGGTTGTCATCCTGAGGCTTGGCGAAGGATCTCCCTGACTCGTACGCAGATCCTTCGCTGCGCTCGTACCTCGCTCCGCTCAGGATGACAGTGCGCGCTCGTACCTCGCTCCGCTCAGGATGACAGTGGGGTGTCGCTGGTCGCGGCCGGGGGCAGGTAATGCCGTGCCTCACACGGGCCGTTCGTCCCCCGGCTCGAACAGCGCCACGCTGGCGGTGAACCCGTGGATGAAATTCTTGCCGCTGATCGGGCCGAGCTCGCCTTGCGCAAAGAATCCTGCCACGGGGATGTCACCCCACTGCGCCTTCAGGAGGCCGGCATCGTGGTGGGGCTGGGAGAAGAGCCGGGTGCCACGCCCGTTGCAGGTGAACAGGAGCGCCGCGAGCGGCGCGAAATCGGGCGAGCTGCTCGAGCGTGCCAGGAGCAGCTCGAGGTCCTCGTGCGCGGTCTCGGCATCCCGCACGTGGAACTGGACCGTCTGGCCCGGGCGCACCAGGTCTCCGATCGCGATGGATCCGCTGCCGGGGTCCGCACCGATCACATTCCGCACCAGGAAATCACCGCGTCCGAAGTTGTCGCGATACTCGGTGATCGCCCGGCCGACGTGCAGCCCGCGCCGTACGAGCTCCTGTTCGCCCGGCGAGAGGGTGGCGAAGAGCTCCTGCAGCTGCTCGAGCGGCGGCTTGCCGCCGAGCTCCTGGATGACGTTCTGCCGCGCCCGTGTGACCACGAAGTGTCGCCCGATCGGCCGGCAGCCCTGGGAAACCACCGTGCGGATGCGGACGGGCCCGCTTAAGAGCGCGGCCACGGCGCCCCGCTCGACCTCGCCCGCCCCGAACAGCAAACGGTTCTCGCCCGGTCCCTGCCCGCCGCTGGCCATGCCGCCCACCACCGGAACGCCGGGGTGATCGTCGTTTATTCGCTGCAGGAATTCGTGCACGGGGAAGCTGAACGGATCGCCGAGCGTCAGCAGCGCGGAACCGGCCGGCCATTCGGCGGGAAGATCATCCGGCCATCCGGTGAACGTTACCCCTTCGGGGGTTTCCCGGAGCTCGAGGTGCATGGGGCGGACGGTGACGCCGGGCAGGTGGGCCAGCCAGAGCGCGATGGCCGGCCGCCCTTCAAGCTCGTTCCCCGTGCCCACGATGGACTCGCCCGTGGCCCCGATCAGCGCGGCCGTACGTGTTTGCTGGCTGATGGAGGCGGCGAGTGCGCCGAAGTCGGGTCCGTGATGGGGCGACACGAACACCAGTGCCAGATCAGCATGCTGTCCCAGCTCGGACACGGCGCGGCGGCACACGTCATCGATCGCCTCGGCGGTGTCCGGCTTCGCCGACAGCGCCGCGGAAAACCGCAGACCCGTGGCCGTCCTGGGTTCGCTCATCCCCAAGTCTCCTCGATCGAGTCCCTTCCAAGCGGGCGTCCAAACACCAGTCAGGCTGGAAAGCCTGACGTACCGGACTCACAGGTCCCGCACCAGGACCGGAAAGGAGCCCTGGCGCTCGAAGTGCGCGTCGTAGAATGCGAGCTCGACGGGCCGATCGCTGCGGCACTGCGCGGCCGCACGCTCGAGCCCGGCGCGGCGGAATCGGCGGCACGCCTCGCCGAGCGCCGCCTGGGCGACGGCGTGGTTGGCGGCGCGCTCGCGCGGCGCGGCGTACGAGAACAGGCCCTGCACACGCTTCGTACGCTCCGCCTCCGTGCCAACCGCGCCCAGACGGAAGCAGGGCATGCGGGGGTCGATCTTGGCGGGATCGGCATAGAGGGCGTTTACCACGGCGACCCCGGCCCCGACGAGCGTCGGCCCCGCCAGGTCGATCAGAGCGAAGAAGGAATCCGCCGCGAGGTAGGGGCCGTCGAACCAGGCCGCGGCGAGCTCGGCCGCGGAAGCGACGCCGAACGCCGACGGGTCCAGCTCGAACAACCGGGCCAGATCCGAACGTTCGAGCGGCGCGGCGCTCATCGCCGACGATCCCTGCGGCAGCGCGGCGATCGCAGCGGCGAAGTTGATCACCTCGTGCAGCCGGCGAAAGCCCAGCGCTGCCAGCGCTGCCTGCACGGCGTGCCAGTCGGCGCGGTACGCGGCCCAAACCCGTCGCAGCCCACGCGCGCGCATCGCATCGAGCGCGGCTTCGAGCAGGGCGGGGCGAACGTGGCCGGCCTCGGGGAGGCACCACGGCAGGCTGACCCGGCCGTTCTCCGAGAAGGAGACGTAGCCGACGATCCGCTCGTCCTGCTCGGCGTACAGCTTGGAACCCGGGTCGAACCCCGCTGCCCGGTAGCGGCGCGACACCTCGTCGGCGCTGGCCGGCTTGTAGCCGGGCAAGCCGCCGGTGGCAAGGTTGTAGATCTCGATCTGGGCCTGCTCGTCACCGGGGCGGTAGCTCCGGATCGAACAGGCCGCCTGCGCATTCGCCACGGCTCGTTTCTCCTGGCCGCATCATGCCAGAAGCCGCCTTGCTTTGCCACTCGGGGCCCGGCGGTGATCGTGTGCTGCGTTGGGTGGCACGTCCCTGAGGCTTTGTGAAGGGCGTGCGTGCGGGCAATTGACAGGCCTGGCGTGCGGCCGCATCCTACGCGGGCATGGGCGAGCGCGCGATGACTCCTGGGCGGGGCCGGCTGTGCATCCTCACGGCCGCCGTGCTCTGGAGCCTGGGAGGGCCGCTGGCCAAGGCGATTGCACTGCCCGGCCCGACCATGGCCTGCCTACGTGTGCTGTTCGCCGCGCTGGTCCTCGTCCCGCTGCTGCGCCGGCGATCGGTGTCGTACCGTCCGGCCATGCTCGGCATGGTCGCCTGCTTCGCGACCATGAACGTCTGCTACGTGACGGCGATCACGTTGACGTCCGCCGCGAACGCCATCTTCTTGCAGTACACCGCGCCGGCGTGGATGTTCCTGGCCAGTGTGCTCTGGCTCCGCGAGCCGGTAGACCGCAAGAGCCTGGTCAGCTTGTGCGCCGCAATGGCCGGCATCCTGGCGATCGTGGTGGGGGGGTGGGAGCGGGATGCGCTCGGCATTGCCCTGGCGCTGGCGGCGGGGGCGACTTATGGCGGCGTCGCGGTGTTTCTTCGCGTGCTGCGCGGGGAGAACCCGGTCTGGCTTACGGTGCTGAACCACGCGGCGGGGGGGCTGGTGCTGTTGCCGGTGATCCTGGCTGTACCCGCCTGGAGCCCGCTCGAGCTCTCGGCGGGGCAGTTCGCGGCGCTCGCGCTCTTCGGGGCGGTGCAGATGGCGATCCCCTACGTGCTATTCTCGCGCGGCCTCTCCGTTGTCTCTGCACAAGAGGCCGGGGTGATCGCCCTGGTGGAACCGGTGCTCAATCCGGTGCTGACGTACCTGGTTGTCGGCGAAATGCCGAGCGGCACGACGGTGCTCGGCGGCGTGATCATCCTTGCCGCGATCCTGTGGCGTTACGTGCCCGGTCCCACCGCGCTGTCCGCGCGCGATGCGTCCCCGGAGTGAGGGGCGGGTGATTGCTGGGCAATGACCGACTCGACCGCGCTGAGCACGCGCGCTTGCACCGCGGGCAGCGGGCCCTCGAGGAGCGCGCCGGCGGCCTCGCGGTGACCGCCGCCGCCGAACCGAGCGGCCAGCCGAGTGCAGTCGATGCCGTTCTTGGCGCGGAAGCTGACCTTGATGGCGCCCGATCGCTGCTCGATGAACATCAGGCCGACCTCGACGCCGAGCAGCGAGAGCGTGTAGTTCACCAGGTCCTCGCTGTCCTGTGGGACCGCCCCGGTCTCCTCGAGGTCCTTGAGCGTGATCGCGAGGTACGCCACGCGTCCGCCCGCCGTCGTGTGCAATGCCTCGAGCGCCTTGCCCATCAGCTTCACGCGTGCCAGCGTGCTCTCCTCGAAGAGCGTGCGGTACAGGCGATCGACCGAGATGCCGGCGTCGGCCATCCGCCCGGCGATGCGGAACGTGTCGCCGTCGGTCGATGAGAAGCGGAACCAGCCGGTGTCGGTTGCCAGCGCAACGAAGAGCGGCTCGGCGACGTCGCGGGTCATCACGCAATCCAGCGGACCAACCGCCTCGGCCAGGATCGCCCCGCAGGCCGGCGCGGCGGTGTCCTTGAACAGTTCGGCGCCCAGATCATCTTCGCTCACGTGGTGGTCGATGACCACCTTCTTGGCCTTCGTGGTGCGCACGAAGTCGGCCATGCTGCCGAGCTGGGCCCAGGCGCTCGTGTCCAGGATGATGACGACCTCGACCGTCGCGAGCTGTTCCGGACTGGCCTCGTCACCGAAATGCTGGATGCGGTTGGCCTGGTCCAGGAAGCGGTAGCGCGGCGGCAGCGTGCTCGCGTTCACGATCATGTACTGCTTGCCCTTCTGGGCGAGCATCGCCGCCATGCCGAGTTCCGAGCCGATCGCGTCGCCGTCCGGGCGCACGTGGCTGGTGATGAGAAAGCGGTCGTGCGAATCAATGATGTGCCGGAGCCGCGCCCACTGGATCGTCATTCATTTCCCCCCAACGTGATGTTAGGGGAGTGCCGGTGCCGGTTCAAGGGGAGCAGAAGCGCCGGCGCGGAAGGAGGGCGGGTGATCAGTCATCGGTGATCAGTCATCGGTTGTCGGTGATCGGTCATCGGTGAGCGGTTGTCGGATCGGTAAGTGACAGCAGAGAATTGTCATCCTGAGCGGAGCGAGGCACGAGCGCAGTGAAGGATCTAAGACGGCGTCGTGGTAGATCTCCCTCCGGTAAGCCCGCATGGCCCACGCCACCGGCCCCCTCGCCCCGCTCTCCTCTCCCCCACGCGGTTCGGGGCCTGAGAGCCCCGAACCGCGTGGGGAGAGCGGGCCAGGGGGTGGGCTGATGAAAGCTATGTACTTTCCAGCGGATCCGCGCGCTGGACACGGCTGAGCGATCCGGGTGAAAGGTTTGCACCCGGGGCAGCTGATACCCCCCCTTCCCCCCCTTGCTAAGGGGGGGACAAGGGGGGTATCAGC
>JBGPMX010000362.1:0-5697 GCA_041487215.1 Planctomycetia bacterium
GTCGTGCTGGGCTACGCGGGCGCGAGCGTGCTCATCATCGCGCTGGTCGGGACCCAGCTGGGCATGGAGGTTTTTCCGCGCGTCGAAACCGGGCAGTTTCGCCTGCGGCTGCGCGCGCCGGACGGTACCCACTTCGAGCAGACCGAGCGGGTGGCACTGGACGTGCTCGGAGTCATCCGCGACGAGGTCGGGGCGGACGCGATCGACATCACCCTGGGATATGTCGGCACCATCCCTTCGAGCTACCCGATCAACACCGTGTACTACTGGTCGCGCGGGCCGGAAGAGGCGACGCTGTGGGTGGCCCTCAAGCGCGGCCGGCACGTCCGCATCGAGGACCTCAAGGAGCGGCTGCGTACCGAGCTCGCGGCGCGGCTGCCGGGCGTGCGCTTCTCGTTCGAGCCGGCCGACATCGTTAACGAGGTCATGAGCTTCGGGTCCGCCACGCCGCTCGAGGTCGCCGTCAGCGGGCCCAGTCTGGCGGACAACCGCGCCTACGCCGAAAAGCTGCGCCAGGAGCTGGCCGGGATCCCGTCGCTGCGCGATCTCCAGGTCGTGCAATCGCTCGACTACCCGACGGTCGACGTGAATGTGGACCGGGAAAAGGCGGGGCTCAGCGGCGCGAGCGTCTCCGACGTCACCCGCTCGCTCGTGGCCGCTACCTCCTCGAGCCGTTTCGTCGTGCCCAACTTCTGGCCGGACCCGAAGACCGGAATTGGCTACCAGGTTCAGGTCGAGATCCCGCAGTCGGCCACGACATCGCTTCGGGACATCGAGACGATCCCGATCAAGCGGGGGGCTTCCGAGCAGCTGCTGCTCCGGGACGTGGCGCGGGTTTCGCCGGGCACGATGCCCGGCGAGTTCGATCGCTACAACATGCGGCGCGAGGTGAGTCTGACCGCCAACATCCACGGCCAGGCGCTCGCCGGCGTCGCACGCCGCGTGGCGCAGGCGATCGCACGCGTGGGCGAGCCCCCCCGTGGCGCCCGGCTGCAGGTGCGCGGGCAGATCCCGCCGATGCAGCAGATGCTCACCGGGCTCGGCGTCGGGCTCGCCGTCGCCATCGTCGTGATCTTCTTGTTGCTGTCCGCAAACTTCCAGTCCCTGCGCCTCGCCCTCGTCACCGTCTCCACCGCTCCCGCGGTCGTCGCCGGTGTGCTCGTCGCGCTTTTTCTGACACGCACCACGTTGAACATCCAGTCCTTCATTGGCGCGATCATGGCGGTGGGCGTTGGCATGGCGAACGCGATCCTGCTGGCCACGTTCGCCGAGCAGGGCCGACGCGGCGGCACGAGCGCTGTGGAGTCCGCGGTGCGCGGGGCCCAGAGCCGCCTGCGGCCCATCCTGATGACCGGCCTGGCGATGATGGCGGGCATGGCCCCCATGGCGCTGGGGTTGAGCGAGGGAGCGGAACAGACCGCTCCCCTGGGCCGTGCCGTGATTGGCGGCCTGGCCTTCGCCACGTTCGCAACCCTGCTGGTGCTCCCGTGCGTGTTCGCGATGGTCCAGGCCCGAGCGACCACCCAGTCGGCGTCGCTCGATCCCGACGACCCGGAGAGCCCGCTTTACGACGCGGCGACTTCGCCAGCCCGCGGTTCGTAGGAACCGCATGCATGCGGTCCGCCTTAGCCCATCCCTACGAACAAGCTGGTTGCGGTAGAATAAACCGAGTCGTCCCCAGACGGCCGGCCCCAACGTTACCGGGAGATCGCATGAGCCACCCGCTTCACCCATTTCCCCGACTGAGGAGCGCGCCCGTCCTGGTCGCCGTGGTGCTGGCCAGCTGCGGGCATTCGCCGGCCGCACCGCCGAATCAGTCGGCGGACGCATCGGCGTCGCAAGCGACGGCGGTGACCACCGTAACGCCCGAGCGGGCGACGGTGCGGCGGGTCACCGAACAGCCGGGGCAGGTGCGCGCCTTCGAGGAGACGCCCGTCTTCGCCAAGATTTCCGGCTACGTGCGCGTGGTTCACAAAGACATCGGGGACGCGGTCGAGCAAGACGAGGTGCTGGCCGAGGTGTGGATCCCCGAGCTCGAGGACGAGCTCCGGCAGAAGGAATCGCTGGTGACCCAGGCCAAGGCCGACCATGCGCAGGCCGAGGCCGCGATCCGGGCGGCACGCGCTGCCGTGGCGACCGCGCGGGCGAAGGTCGCGGAGGCCGAGGCGGCGACGAAGCGCAGCGACGGGGAGTACGAGCGCTGGAAGGCGGAGCTCGCTCGCATCGAGAAGCTCGCGTCGGAGAAGGCCATCCAGCCCAAGGTCGCCGACGAGACCCGTAACCAGTTCCGGGCCGCCGAGGCAGGCCGCGACGAGAACGCCGCACGGATCGCGTCCGCACACGCCGGCGTTGAGGAGAGCGAGGCGAAGCTGGAGAAGGCCCGCGCCGACGCGGACGCGGCCACCGCACGCGTCACGGTCGCCGAGGCGGACCGGCAACGCACTCAGACGCTGCTCGGTTACACCAGAATCCCCGCGCCGTTCGCCGGGGTCGTCGAGCAGCGCAACGTGGACACCGGGCACTTCATCCCCGCCAGCGGAACCACCCAACCACTCTTCGTCGTCGTGCGCAGCGATCCCGTGCGCATCTTCGTGCACGTGCCCGAGATGGAGGCGCCGGGCGTGAGCCCCGGCAGCCCCGCGCGCATGCGCATCCAGGCGCTGGGGGACGAGGACTTCGAAGGATCCGTCACTCGATCCTCCTGGGCTCTCGACCCCACGACACGCACCCTGCGTACCGAGATCGATGTGCCTAACCCGGACGGCAAGATCCGGCCCGGCATGTACGCCTACGCCACGATCGTGCTCGAAGAGCACAAGGGCGTTCTCACCCTGCCCACAAGCGCGATCGTCAAACAGGCAGACCAGAAGTACGTCTGCTGCGTGACCGCTGGCAAAATCGCACGCAAGCCGGTCCGCACCGGGCTCGAAGACGGGGCGCGTATCGAGATCGTCTCCGGCCTGGACGGTGACGAAGCGGTTATCCCATCGAACGCCGCATCCCTGAAAGACGGCCAGCCGGTCCAGGTCGATCCGGCGGCACGCTGACGCGTCACCGGGACCCTGTTCGGCGCGGGTCTCCTGACCCCGCCGCTGCGCCCCCGTGTTCGGCGCGGGTCTCCGGACCCCGCCGCACTCAGCCACCCTTGTTCGGCGCGGGTCTCCGGACCTCGCCGCACTCAGCCCCTTGTTCGGCGCGGGTCTCCGGACCCCGCCGCACTCAGCCACCCGTGGCACCTTTCGGCCGTGGCACCCGTCCAACGAAGTCCCGCGCACAATCCCACCGAACAGCCGATCTTGCCGGATTTGACGCCACTCTCCGCGAAGTCTGTACCTCGTCCGAACCGATCAGTGGAGTTGGGATAGTCCGGATGATCCCTGTGCCGCCGGGGTCGGCCGCGCGCTGTCGTAGCTGAACTCGCCAGAGTTCAGACCCAAAGGGGCTCTGACATCGGAATTCTGGCGAATCCCGCTCCAGCAAAATGCTGGCGTAGCTGAACGGATGCAAAAACAAGCGACCAGGCAACGGATGCCCTTGCTCCTTCTGCTCGGCTGCCTGCTTTCCGCGGTGGGCGGGTGCGCAAGCGCCGCGCCGAAATTTCCGCTGGCCTCGCGCGGCACAACGCTTCGGGCGGTAGCCAACGCCGATGCCCCCCATCCCGTCTCGGCCACGCGGCTGGTCTCGGCCGAAGCGATTCAGGCCCGCAACGCATCCGCGCCCGCCGCCGTCCAGGCCGTGCCGCCCCGTTCCGGGCACAGCGAGGCGACCGCGGCACCGGCGACTCCGCCGCCGAGCTCCGTCGAACCGCTGGCCACCCCGCGGCAACCCTACGCGATCGACCTGCCGACCGCTCTGCGGCTGGCCGACGCACAGAACACCGAGATCAGCCTGGCGCAGGAGCGGATCGAAGAGGCCCTGGCCCAGCTCGAGCAGGCCGATCTGCTGCTGGTCCCCACCCTGAGTGCGGGGGCGAGCTACCACAAGCATGATGGGCGGATCCAGGAGACAGACGGGACGGTGCTCGAAGCAAGCCGCAGCTCGGGCTATGCGGGGCTCGGGGCCGGGGCGTTGGGCGCCGGCCCGATCCTGGTTCCCGGCGTCAGGCTCCAGACGGACCTGGCCGACGCGATCTTCCTGCCGCTGGTGGGGCGGCAGACGGTGCGCGCGCGCGAGGCCCAGAGCCGCGCGGTGCGCAACAGCGTGCTCCTCGAGGTGGTTGTCGCGTACGAGGAGCTGCTGCGCGCGTACGGCGCACGGGCCATCGCCAGGGAGTCGCTCGAGAACGCGGCCGATCTGGCCCACCTCACCGAGCAGTATGCGCGCACGGGCGAGGGGCTGCAGTCGGACGCCGAGCGTGCGGCGGTCGAGCAGGCGGTGCGCGAGCAGCAGGGAGAGCGCGCGAGCGAGGAGGCGGCCGTCCGATCAGCGCAGCTCGTCGAGCTGCTGCGCCTGGATCCGCTCGTGCAGCTCGAGCCCATCGACCCGGCGATCGCGCCGCTGCACCTCGTGCCCGGCGACCGGCCGCTCGCCGAGCTGATCGCGACCGCGCTCGAGAACCGGCCGGAGCTGGAACAGAACCGCGCGCTCGTGCAGGCCGCCTGTGGGCGCCTGCGCCAGGCCAAGTACGGGCCGCTGCTGCCGACCCTGGTGCTCAACTACAGCGTGGGCGAGTTTGGCGGCGGACCGGCGACCACCATCGGCAACTCGAGCGACCGCAGCGATCTCGACGCCATGGCCTACTGGGACATCAAGAACCTCGGGCTCGGCGACCGGGCGCTCACGCGGGAACGACGCTCGCAATACCGGCAGGCGCAGACCGCCGAGACCGCCGCGCTCGACCGCATTGCCTCCGAGGTCACCCAGGCGAACGCGCAAGTCGCCTCGCGGCGCAAACGAGTCGATCTGGCCGAAGCGGCGGTGACCCGAGCCCTCAACTCGGTCCGCCTCAACCGGGCACGCATCTACGAGAAACAGGGGTTGCCGATCGAGGCGCTCCAGTCCATCGAGTCGCTCGCCAGCAGCCGGCAGGAGTACCTGGACGCGGTCATCGATTACAACCAGGCGCAGTTTCGCCTTTACACGGCACTCGGCCAACCCGCACTCGACACCGCTCCCACGACGCCGGTGATCACGGTTCCTCGCACGCCCGAGCCGAACGAATCAGGCTCCGACATGGACGAGCCATGACCAATTCGACAAGCGCGCTCAGCGGTGGGGGTGGTAGCTTGCGATACTTCGATCGCGGCGTTCGTGTCGCCCGCCGCCTGCTGCGCCGGAGGACACTGCCGTCCACTCGGTCGCTCTATCTGTTCTGGTGCCTTAGCTTGGCCAGCGGGGCCGGTTCCTGCGCGCCCCTGTTCGGCGAGGAGCTGCCATGGCAGAGCGGCCGGTTGCCGAGCGCAGCTTCGCCGGCAGTGATCCTTGGCGTCATTCAACCGAACGAGGAACGTGGGTCGGAATCGGCGAATGGGGCGGGCGCGCGCAGCCAGGGCGCGCAGCCGGAAACCGCAGAGCAAGGCGGGATCAAAGACAACTCGTTCCTGATCGAAGAGGCGTACAACCAGGAACCCGGGGTTGTGCAGCACATCTTCAACTGGGTGCGCGGTTGGGACTGGACGGACGGGCATAGCCGAACGTTTGATTTCGTGTTCACCCAGGAGTGGCCGCTGGGTTCGGAGACGCATCAGTTCTCGTACA
>JBGPMX010000363.1:0-5684 GCA_041487215.1 Planctomycetia bacterium
CCACTCCTTGCCCGGGTTCTTCGCCCACTTGCCGTCCTTGCAGTGCACGCTCCGCACGAGCTTGCCCACCTTCGTGAGCGCCGCGATGGGGTCCCCCGTGCCGTAAAGGATCATGTTGGCCGGATCGAAGTTGATGAACAGGTTCGGACGCGCCACCGCTCCCATGAACTGGACGAGTGCGGTGGCCGTCTCCTGGCCGGTCTCGAGGTGCAGGCTCTGGCCGTTCTTTTTGAGATGGTCACACACGTCCTGGGCGACGGCCACGATCTGCCGGAACAGCGGGTCGCCGTGGTCGTGCGGGACGAAACCGATGTGCAAGCCGACGACCTGGATGCCCATGAGCTTGGCGAAGTCGGCGATCTCCTTGAGCTCCTTCGTCCGCGCGGCACGCGTCTCGGGCGGCACCAGCCCCACGCTGCGCTGGACGGTCGGGATGTCCGCGTAGCTCTCGCCCTCGAAGCCGCCGAACATGGCGGTGATGGTGATGCCCGCGGCGCGGCAGCGGTCCAGGAAGGCCCGCGCGGTCTGCGGCGTGCGCGACGCTTGCGACGGCGTGTGCAGCTGCGCGGTCGGCACGCCGAGCTCCTGCGCCACTTCCATCTTCACGCCGAGCCCGGCGTCCAGCGACATGAACACTCCGATGGGCCATTTTTCCACGGGGAGCTCCTTTCGTTGCGTGCGACCTCGAGAACGGTGCCAACATACCGCAGGCGCCCGGCGCGGTCCACGCGGCCGGCGATCACGCGCCGGGTGCGGCCTGGGCCTGGCGCACGTGGTAGGCGTAGCCGGTCAGGAACTCGGTGAGCTCTTCCTCGAGCTTCTCGGGATTGTCGAACAGCGCGCGGGCGGGCCGCGCGTCGACATCGCGCGCCCGTGGCAGCGGGGCGACCGCCTCGAGACGCTCACGCGACGTGGGGTGCGAGCCGTACAGCGCGGGCTTCTCGTTGCGCATCGCTTCCACGAGCGCGTCGCGCTGGGGGCCGGCGCCGTCCACCGGCCCGGCCTCGCGTAGCGCCGCGTACATGTTGGTGAACGCCTGGTTCTGATCGAGCATCCGGGCGACGTTGCCGTAGACAGTCTGCTCGAACAGCACTCCATCGGTCGAGACCTTGACCAGCGCGCTGGCGAACACGTCGGAGCCGAAGAGCAGTGACGCCATGCGGTCGGCCAGGAACTCGCGGCTGCGTGAGAATCCGGCTGCGAGCAGGCTGTAGGCCTTGTAGTACAGGTACAGGAACCAGAAGAACGGGTTGATGTAGTTGAGTTTGCCGCCCGATCGCCCCATGCCCTCGAGCGCCTGTTCGATGGACAGCATGATCTGGTAGACGAAGCGGCTGTAGAACGTGTCGTGGTGGCTGAAGTGGGCGTACTCGTGCGCGAGGATGGCGCGGAGTTCGCCGACACTGATGAAGCTGACCGTCGCGAAGCCCAGCGTGAGCACGCGCCGCGCCACGCCGAAGATACCGAACGGCCCGCGGCCCTCCTGGTGCACCCCAATCCCCGACCCGGGCGAAATGTACACTTCGTCCACCGCGGTCGTGTCGACCCGTCGCGCGACGTCGCCTAGGAGCTCGTACAGGCGCGGGCAATCGCGCGGTTTCTTGGGCAGTCCAAAGCCGCCGCGTGCTGGGCGCGCGAACAGGCTCTTGAGCACCGCCCAGGCGCCGCCCAAACCGAGCACGACGACGATCACGAGCAGCTTCACCGGGATCCGGGGCAGCTGCAGGATGCCGTAGAGCAGCAGCGCCGTGCCGGCCAGCAGCCCCGCCACGACGAACGGGATCGCCACGTAGAACAGGGCAAGACCCGCCATGAGCGCCAGCGCATAGAGCCGCGCCAGCCCGGACTCGCCACTCGTACGGATTACTTGCCCGCCCGGCACCAGCTCCAGCGGTTCGTCGCCGATCTGCTCGATCGCCCGGCCTCCGCCGGTCCACCGCGCGAGCACGACGCCGGTCGCGGCCATGCCGGCCATGAGCAGGGCATAGGCGAGTGCGAAATAGAGCATCGCCCATCCGAACCGCTCCAGGAGCCCCGGTGATCCGGCGCGCTCGATCTGGGTGACGAGGTCCGGGCGGATCACCGTCGCTGGGTCGGTCCCGGCCCGGCGGGCCCGGTCGAGCTCCCGTTTCGCCTGCCGGACGTCGCCGTCCAGCGCCAGGGCGACGGCATGGTAGGTGATGAGAGGGCCGTCGTCCGGGAACTGGTCGACAAGCGGGCGGATGTTGGGTGCGCGTCGCCCCGTGTACTGGCGGTTCATGAGGTGTGCGGTCGCCGCGGCGCGTGCGAGCTCCACGATGCTGTCTTCTGCGAGTGCCTTGCGGAAGGCGAGCTCGGCGTCGGCAAACCGCTGCTCGACGATCGCCAGCTGTGCCTCTTCGATAGCGAGCGAGAGATTCGAGTCCAGCTGCCTGGCCGCCGCCAGTTCGGCCTTGGCCTCGCCCAGCCGGTCGCTTTCGCGTACGGCCTTGTCTTGTTCGGTGCCGCGGTGCAGCTGCTCGTCGATGATCAGGACGCGAGCGAGGTTGCGGTGGGTCCGCGCAAAACGGTCGTTGATCTGCAGGCTCCGGCGTACGGACCGCTCGGCCGCCGCCAGTGTGGCCAACGCGGATTGCTCGTCGGCTTCGATCTGCGCCGCGTGCAGCTGTTCACCGGCGAGCACGTACCAGGCGAACCAGTCGCTCGCGAACGGCTCGGCCAGCTCGCCCGCCGCATCGGCCTGCGCCCGCATGAACTGCCAGGCCGCTTCGAAGGCGGCGTCCGCCCGGTGGCCCCGCTCGTTGATCCAACCGAGCAGGCGGTCGCGCCACGCCGGCCAGCTCTCCGCGGTCATGGGCTCGCTCGCCAGTAGCTCCGCGACCTCTCCCGCAGGCGGGGGCTCGGCTGCTGCCCCCGCAAGGGCACGGGGCGCGAACGCGGTAACGATTAGAACGTTCAGCGCGGCCAGGACCGGAACGAAACCGCGGCCCCCGCGCGACCCAGCGGCAACGGCCATGATCCACCTCGGGAATGGAGGCAGGATGGGACAACCCGCGAAGTATAGAACGGGTCGCTGCGATCCGGTATCCAAAAACGGCTGGCCCAGGGTAAGTGCCGGGGCTGCGGGAATCCGCTGGGCCCGCGGCTCCCCTGCGCCGATGGATTGTCCAGCGGGAATGGGACACTCGGGCTTTGCGCGGACGGGCAGGAGATCTATAATCCCGCCCCTTTGGAGATGCCCGGCGGTCCCGCGAGGGCCCGCGGATTGGGTCGGCGGTCTGAACAAAGGAGTCGGACGTGCGAAGGATCGCGATCATCAACCAGAAGGGGGGGGTCGGCAAGACGACCACCACCGTGAACCTGGGCGCGGCGCTCGCCGCGGCCGGTCAGCGCGTCCAGATCATTGACCTGGACCCGCAGGCGCACGCCACCCTGCACTTGGGCGTCGACGTCGGCCGTGACGGCCCGTCCGTCTACAATGTGCTCACGGGCTCGGCAGCGCTTGCCGACGTTCGCCGCGAGGTCGAGCCGGGGTTCGCCGTGCTCGCCTCGCACCTCGATCTTGCCGCGCTCGAGGTGGAGCTGGCCGGCGTGACCGGCCGCGAGTTGATCTTGCGCGATCTGCTGAACGCGGAAGAGAGCGGGTCGCCGCACTCGGTGGCCGAGCAGGTGACAGGGCCGGTCAACCCGCCCGAGCCGGCTGCCGCCGAGATCCGCGGCACGCCGCGGCCGCGCGCGCTCCCGGTGCCCGAGTTCGATTACACGCTCATGGACTGCCCGCCGTCCCTGGGGGTCCTGACACTCAACGCGCTCACCACGGCTGAAGAGGTCATCATCCCGTTGCAGCCGCACTTTCTCGCCCTGCACGGCCTTTCGAAACTGCTCGAGACGATCGCGCTGGTCTGGCGCCGCATCAACCGCCAGCTGCGCGTGAGCGGTGTCGTGCTCTGCATGGTGGAGCAGGGGACGCGGCTGGCGGTCGAGGTGGTCGATGATCTCGGCAAGTACCTGGAAAGCGGACGCGGCCGCAACGTGCCCTGGTCCGATGCGCGCATTTTCCAGTCGCGCATCCGCCGCAACATCCGGCTGGCCGAGTGCCCGAGTTTTGGCCAGTCCATCCTGCAATATGCGCCCGAGAGCCACGGCGCGCAGGACTACCGCGCGCTGGCGGCGGAGATCCTGGCGGTGGGGGCGGGCGAGGCGGGGGTAGATCAGCCGGAACCGCTGGCTGCGCAGAGCGCGTGAGTCTCGCTCTGCCGGCTTGCAGTCCCATGGATCGCTGCGGCGCTTGGCCGAATCCGGCCCCCTCTCCCGCTCATGGATCCGTGGGAGAGGGACGGGGTGAGGGCCTCATAGCAGCCACGCGCCCCCCACCGCAAAGCACCATCTCACCTGCCGGGGCAGCTAATACCCCCCCCTTCCCCCCCTTGCCAAGGGGGGGACAAGGGGGGTATCAGCATCGCCCTCTCTCCGCATGATCCATGAGCCCGCAACGCGGGAAGCCGCGAACAGGAATGGGTACTAGCCGGAACCTTCTTTCGATGTCGCCGCAGTGGCCGCGCGCCGCGCGCGGAGACGGGCCACCAGCCAGCGCAGGCCCGGTAGCCGACGCGCAAGCAGACGGGCCTGCTTGGGGAGCGCTCCGGTCAGGACCGGCAGCGCGCGGCGGGGATAGATCCAGAGGTTGTGGTAGGCGTAGCGCTCCATCCGCCAGTTCTGCGTGAACGGCGTGTCGGTCAGGAAATTGATCACGTCGGTGTCGCCCTTCGCAAAGGCGCGTTCCACACACCGTTCAAACAGCATGTTCCCCGGCGCGCACGCCGCAAACGACTCGTCGTAGCCGACCTTCCAGAGCGCCAGCGATCGTCCCATGCGGACAGCGAGATGGCCGGCGATCGGTCGCCCGTCCGCTTCCAGAAAATGCCATTCGAGCCAATCGCGCTCGGCGAGCCGATGCACCAGGCGGCTGTAGAACCGAATGAGCGCGGCGGAGCAGCCCAGCGCGGTGCCCGCCCGGCCCTTCCACCCCGACGCCTCGATCGCCATGAAGCGCGCCAGCTCCGCGTCCGGGTCGGCCTCGCGGCCCAGGAATCGCGCCCGGACCGCCGGCAGCTTCGCCAGCTTGTTGCGCCACCGCTTGAGGTTCTTGACGAAGTTGCGGCTCAGCCTGGCCTCGAAATCCCGGTACGTCCCCCGCACCGGCACGAAGGAACCGATGCCGTCCCGGGTGGGCACGACGATCGACCGTGGCACGCCGGTTGCCAGAAGCCGCAGCGAACCGGAGCCGTCCGGGACGCCGCCCAGCGTCAGGCAGAAGCGGCTCGGTTCCAGGCGGTCGACCGCTTCCATCAGCGCGCGGAGCACGTCGTCGCGCTGCGGATCGCCGAGCAGGATGTCGCCGGTTCGCGAGTGGTCACGCATGGGGGGGGCGAGACGCGTAAAGTCGAGCCCGAGCGTGCGCCCGTGCGTTCGGATCAGCGGAAGCACCGCGAGCAGCGTTTCGTGCTCGTACGCGAACAGGCATCGCCAGGTCTCGCCGGGCGCCAGCTGGTGCTCGAGGTAGGACGCGACCCAGGCGTACGAGACGGTCGGGACGGGCCACGCTGCGGCCAGCGCCAGCCGGTCCCACGCGTCGGCGTGCGACGTGAGACCCTCGAGTGTGTCGGCCACCACGACACGCACGCCGGCTCGGCCGGTGCGCGGCG
>JBGPMX010000364.1:0-5680 GCA_041487215.1 Planctomycetia bacterium
CATGACGGAGGTGAGCGGGTGGAGCCCTTACCGTCATCCGCGCGCGGACTTTTACCTGAGCAATTCGATGCTGCCGCGCAACGCGGCCAAGCTGGTCGCTCCGGCGCTCTTCGGCGGCCGCTACGGCGTGCCCCGCCCCCCCGAGGTGCTTCCCCCGGACGACGATATCTATTTCGGTGTCATCCCACTCGTCCTGGCCGCCTTCGCGCTCGTCGGGCGTCGTCCCGCTTCGCGCGTGTGGATCGCGGTGCTCGCGATCGCGCTCGTCCTTGTGTTCCGTTACGGCCAGAAAGTGCCGGTCTACATCGGCGTGGCCCACGTGCGCTGGACGGGTCTTCTTGTCTGGCTGTTCGGCGCGGGGTGCCTGGTGGCGGTGTGGGTCGCGTGCCATCGCATCTTCGAGGACGGGCGCGGCACGGGGTTCTGGATCGGGCTGGGGGTCATGTCGCTGCTTTTGATGTTCGGGAAGTACGCGGCGGCGTATCGCATCCTTGCCGTGCTGCCGGCCTATAACCTGTTCCACGTTCCGGTGCGACACGCGTGGATGTTCGGGCTGGTGATTGCCTGGCTCGCCGCGTGGTCGCTCGACCGGCTGCTCGCTACGCGTGCTGGAGAACGCGCCGCCGCGTTCGGCGGCGTTGCCGCCGTGATCGTTGTTCTGGGGGGGCTCACCGTGGCGGCGATCCGCAAGAATGCGGAGTGGGCGGCGCACCTGACGGTTGGTTGTCCCGGCATATGGATCCCCTTCGCGCTCGCGGTCGTCTGCCTGCTCCTTGTCGCGATGCTGCTCGGAGCCGGCCGGTATCAGCTTGGTGGGGTCGCGCTCGTCCTGGGCGTGCTGATCGCCGACCTGCGCTGGCACGACAACAACTCGATCTACGGAGAGGGAGACATCCGCGGCTTGACGCGGCTGGACGCGTTCCCACCGTCGATCCGTCGTCTCCGCGAGCTATCGCCGGACGTGCCCCCGCGCTGCCTGGTGGTGCCGCGCCGCTTGCACGACCACCCTCACCTCTCGGCGTGGATCAATGACGCATTCTGCTCGAGCTGGGGGGTGAGCAACCTCCAGTACTATTCGCAGAGCTATCCCGAGACGCTTGCCCGGCTGCTGCGGCTAAACTCGTTCGGCCTGGCCGACGCCGCGGCCGTGCTCGATTCAAATCGCGGTTTGTCCGCGCTCGCCGGCCGCTACGTCATCACGCGGGGGCCGCTTTCTCCCGGCGGCAACGCCGGCAGCCGGTTGATCACGACGCTACAGGACGGATTCTGGAAAGAGAAGCCGTCCGGCGGCTCGAGCGGTCCGGGCGACGGGGATACGGCGCCCGAGCGCGTGCTCGAGCGGCGCCGCGTCCGCTTGAGCGGGGACCGCTGGCACTTGATCGAGGGAGAGCTCGCAGCGGGGCTGGCGCCTGGTGCAACGATCCGGCTCGTGCTGCTGGATCATGCGCAGGAGCCGATCGCCGAGCGGAGCGTCACGGCGACGGTCGAACCGGGCCAGGAACAGGCGCGCTTCGCGTGCCTGATCGAGCCGCGCGCGGAGCCGCTCGTGGGGGGCCGGCTGATCCTCGGGGTAACCGGGTGTTCGCCGAGCGCGCTTGGCCGCGTCGGAGTCTGGGAGCTCGCCGAGCCGCCAGCGTGCGACGACGCGGCCGTCGTGGTGGGTACCCTGCGCCAGGAGCGCGTCGGTCCGTACCGGCTGCTGGACGAGTTCGATGACGGCACGCGGCTCTACGAGAACACGATGGCGCGGGACCTGGCGAGCTTCGTGAGCGAGACGCGGGTCGTCGGCAGCGACCGCGCCGCCGCGGATGCGATCGAGGCAGGCGACGGGCCGGACGTGCGGCACACCGGCTGGCTTTACGATCCAACGGCCGAGAGCGCGAACGCGCCGCCGGCAAGCCAGAACTGGTCGCCCGGCCGCGTCGAAGTCGCCGAGTACCGGGCGGGAGACCTCAGGCTGCGGACGCAGAACGAAGCGGCCGGCTTCTTGGTGATCGCGATGACACGCTGCCGCGGCTGGACGGCGCAGATCGACGCCGCGGCGGCCACGATACGCCCCGTGGACGGCTGCCTCATGGGGCTCGAAGTGCCGGCCGGGCGGCACGACGTGCGGCTCGTCTTTCGTCCCGTGCTCGCCCAAGCGGGTATCGTGGCCGCCTGGCTCGGGTTCGCCACGGCGCTCGTAGTGGTCTGCATCGCGCAATGGTTCGCGAAACCGCGCAGGGGAGAGCCCAATGTCTTGCCTCGGCGCGGTTCGGGATATCGTGCCACGGCTTTCACCGCGGACGCCGTCTGCTAGCCCCCGTTGCGGTGGATCGGTTCCGCGCTGTCCGAATCCGGCCCCCTCTCCCGCTCATGGATCCGTGGGAGAGGGCAGGGTGAGTGCCGCCTGTCCCGGGGGGAAGAGCTCCCACATCCACCCATCGCCTCCTCACCCTACCCTCTCCCCCCACCTGCCCCCTTGCTCGACCGCGGCCGAGCCAGTATAAAAGATGAATCCGCAAGACGGCCTACCTGCCCTCCACGGGCCAGACGTCCAACCCGGTTGTGCAACTCGAAAGGAGCGTCGTGGTGTTTCCCAAGTCCTTGCTCGGTGCCGCGTTGATCGTGATGAGTTCGGCCGGAATGGCGCTCGCCGTGGCGAGTGCTCTGGCCGACCCTGTGAAGCCGTCGCAGGTTGCGAGCGCGGGGGATCTCGTCGCGGTCGTCGAAGATGTCGTGAAGTCGCTGGAACCGACGGTGGCCAGCCCGCAGTCGTTTGACAAGAACAAGGAAGAGGTCGAGCACAAGGGATACGTCATCGCGCTGATCGCGAACGCGGTGTCCGAGGCGCAAGGCGAGGCGCAGTGGAAGGGCAATGCGGCGGCCGTGCGCGATAAGGGCATCGAGCTGGCCAAGGCGAAGAGCCAGGCGAACGCGGCCAAGGCCGTGCAGGGCATCAAGGATTCGATGTCCGCCGCCAAACCGAGCGGCGGGTCCTCGGGCGCTAAGAAGTATCTGGACATCGCACCGCTCGAGCAGGTGATGAAGGAAGTGAACGAGCGGAACCGGGCAGTCACGAAGAACATGCGCGGCACTGGTTTCAGCCGCAACAAGGAAGCGATCGCACGCGACGCCGAGATGTTCGCGCTGCTCGGCTCCATTGCTCGCGAAGACAAGCAGGCGGCGGAGAAGGCGAAAAAGCCGCAGGCGGAATACGAGAAGTACGCGGACGAGCTGGTGGCGGGCTCCCAGCAGCTGGCCCAGGCGGCCAAGAAGGCCGACGCGAACGGGGCGAAGGAAGCGTTCAACTCGGTGAAGAAGGCGTGCTCCCAGTGCCACGCCGTCTTTCGTCCCGATATCGAGTAGCTTCAGGCCTGTATACCGCGGGGCGCCTGCTAGCGAGCAGGCGCCCCGTTTTTTTTGGGTGCTTCGGACATTCTAAGTAGGTCCGTAGAAAGAGGTACGTCAGGCTTTCCAGCCTGACTCGGTTCGGCATCGGCCCTGTCAGGCTGGAACGCCTGACGTACGCCCGATCGGCAGCCTAGCGAATCCTGCAGAACCCCGGGTCCAAGGCGTAGCCGCGCCATCCCGAGGGACCGGTGCGATGCACCGCGTACCCCGAAGGGGTTGTACAAACCGCGGCGACTCGGGGCTCTTAAACCTTCTCGCCCGGCTCCGCCGAGTTACGCCCTTCCTTTCGGCCCCACAGCAGGTAGTGCAGGCCGACGAAGGCGGCGATGCCGGCAGCCACGGCGATGACGCCGAGAAAGATGTTGAACGTGATGATGACCAGGAAAACCAGGAAGCCGCCGCCGAAGAAGAGCGCCAACAGGACGGCGAGGAACGTGGCGCGCTGATCCCGCTCGCGCGATTGCGGCCCCGGACGTGGCATGCGCGGATCCATGTTCATGATGCTCGCTGGCCCCCGGTCACTGTGCGTACCCTTGTGCGAGCAGCATTCGGGGAACGGGGTAAGGGGTAGTGGCGAGCGAAGAGAGCGCAATGAACGAGATCCTTCGCTCCGCTCGTGCCTCGCTCCGCTCAGGATGACACATGGCGCTCGTGGCTCGCTCCGCTCAGGATGACAGATCCCACGACGGGGCCTTATCCAACCCCGTCCCAGTTCGTGCTAAACTACCCTGCCCGCTCTCCTTGTGCACCTCGCTCTTCAGGGAAACGCCATGGCAACCGGCAAGCGACGCATCGGCTTCATCGGCGCGGGGAAGATGGCGACCGCTCTGGCGCGTGGCATCGTCCAGGCCGGGCTGGCCAGTTCCGGCTCGCTCACCGCCAGCGACGTTGTTTTGGAGGCACGCGAGAAGCTGCGCAAGGAGACCGGCGCGCGGGTGACGGATTCGAATGCCGATGTGCTGCGGTCGAGCGACGTGGTCGTGCTCGCCGTGTATCCCCAGGTCCTCCTGAAGCTGCTGCCGGAGCTCGCGCCGCACGTCAGCGACAACCATCTGATCGTTTCCATCGCCGCCGGGGTCACCACCCGGCAGCTGCTCGACGGGCTTGGCGCGTCACGGCGGGTCGTTCGGGTGATGCCCAATACGCCGGCGTTGGTGGCCAGCGGGGCGGCGGCCTACTGCCTGGCCGGGCGCGCTGGCGAGGCTGATGCCCAGTTCATCCGCGAGTTCCTGGGGGTCGTCGGGCGCGCGTGGCAGGTGGACGAGCGGCATCTGGACGCGGTGACCGGCCTATCCGGGAGCGGGCCGGCGTACGTGTTCACCTTGATCGAGGCGCTGAGCGACGGTGGCGTACGCATGGGCCTGCCGCGCGAGGTCGCGACGGCTTTGGCGGCTCAGACGGTTTTCGGTGCCGCCCAGATGGTGATCGAAAGCGGTCTGCACACTGGGCAGCTCAAGGACCAGGTAACCAGCCCTGGCGGGACAACCATCGCCGGCATCCACGCACTGGAACGGGGTGGATTCCGCGCCGCGATCATGAATGCAGTCGAGGCGGCGACGCTGCGTTCACAAGAGCTCTCGCGCCCGAGCTGAAATGTGGTCCGGCACCGCGTGGCGGTTCCGCCCCGGAGTGGCGGGGCAGATGGCGGCGCGCGACCGCGGCGTTCAAAAATCGCCGGCGCGGCCCTACAATAGCTGAGCTTCGAGTTCTGCCCGCCGCCTGGCGCGCGGGCGTTTTTGTTGGAGGGCACAAAGGCCTTGACGCAGCAGCCCGAGCAAGCGGCGGAGTCCGCGCGCAAGGAACTGGTGCTCGTGCTCGACTTCGGCTCGCAATACGCGCAGCTGATCGCGCGGCGCGTGCGCGAGCAGCACGTCTACTGTCAGATCGTACGTCATGACATCTCGGCCGATCGTGTCCGCGCGCTGGGCCCGAACGGGCTGATCCTCTCGGGCGGACCGGCCAGCGTGTACGAGCCCGGTGCCCCGCAGTGCGACCGCCGGCTCTTCGAACTCGGCGTTCCGGTGCTGGGCATCTGCTACGGCATGCAGCTTGCCTGCCACGCGCTCGGCGAGTGCGTCCGGCCGGGCAAGTCGCGCGAGTACGGCCGGACAGCCCTCCATATACAGCGGACGGCAGACGTCTCGCCCGATCTGTTCGTCGAAGTGCCCGACGACACGACCGTCTGGATGAGCCACGGCGACCAGGTCGAGGCGGTATCGAACCGTTTCATCCCGCTGGCCGCCACGCCGAGCTGCCCTGTCGCCGCGGTGAAACATTGCAGCCGGCC
>JBGPMX010000365.1:0-5657 GCA_041487215.1 Planctomycetia bacterium
CGCCCCCCCCCCCCCGGGGGGGGGCCGCACCCTCCCCCCCCCCCCGCCGCGCGGGGAGAGGGGGCCGAGGTCCCGGGAAGTCTCCGAGGTGGTGTTAGAGTGTCCGGCAAGGCCGAACTTCGAAACAAGCATAAATTGATGGCTGAACATCGCTCCGGCCGCGAGCAGGACCAGTTCCTCGACGTGATCGACCGCGACGAGGCGGAGCGTCGTTTCCACGCCGTGCTCGACCTGCGGCCGCTCGGCGCAGAGACTGTGCCGCTCGCCGACGCCCTGGGACGGGTGCTCGCGCGCGACGTCGCCGCTCCCGTCGACGTTCCCTTCTTCGACCGATCCAACGCCGACGGCTACGCGGTGCGCGCCAGCGACACGTTCGGCGCCATGGAAGAGCGGCCGCGGGCGCTTCGCATCAACCCCGAGACGATCGCGACGGGAGTCGTGCCGCGTGTCGAGGTGCAGCCGGGGACGGCCAGCGTGATCGCCACGGGCGGTATGGTGCCGCGCGGGGCCGACGCGGTGGTGATGGTCGAGCAGACCGGCGTGGACGGCGATGCCGTGAGCGTCTTCCGCCCAGTCGTGCCGGGAGCGGCCATCTCGTTCGCCGGGTCGGACATCGGACAGGGCGAGATCGTGCTGCGCAGCGGCGAGCTTCTCAGCTCGCGCGAGACCGGCGTGCTGGCGGCGCTCGGCATCGACCAGGTCGCGGTCTGGCGGCGGCCGCGCATCGCGATCGTCTCGACGGGCGACGAGATCATCCCCCCCGGCGAGCCCATGCGGCCCGGCATGGTGTTCGACTCGAACGCCACCATCCTGGCCGATGCCGTGCGCGAGCTGGGGGGCGAGGCCGTACGGCTCGGTATCGTGGCGGACGACGAGGCACGGCTCCGCGCCGTGCTGGACCGCGCGCTGGCCTGCGATGTCGTGCTCCTGTCGGGCGGCACGTCGAAGGGGGCGGGCGACCTCTCGTACCGCGTGGTGCGCGACCTGCCCGCTCCGGGCATCGTCGCCCACGGTGTCGCGCTCAAGCCGGGCAAGCCGATCTGCCTCGCCGCCACACGCCGTTCCCCCGCAGGCACGGCCGTACCGGTCGTGATCCTGCCCGGCTTTCCGACCTCGGCGATCTTCACGTTCCACGAGTTCGTTGCGCCCGTCATCCGGATGCTCGCGGGGCGCCCGCGCGAACCCGCCGGCAGCGTGGCCGCGACCCTGCCTGTGCGCGTCCAGTCGGAACGAGGCCGGACCGAATACCTGCTCGTCGGCCTGGTCGGCGGGCCGGCCGGGCTGGCCGCCTACCCCATGGGCAAGGGATCGGGCTCGGTCACGGCGTTCAGCCGCGCGGACGGGTTCGTCGTCATCCCGCGCCAGCGGGAGCGGCTCGACGAGGGATCGGCGGTCACCGTGCGGCTGCTGGGCCGCACGGTCGAGCCGGCCGACCTGGTCGCCATCGGCAGCCATTGCATCGGCCTCGACCTGCTGCTCGGCCAGTTGCACGAGCGCGGGTTCCGCGTCAAATCGCTGGCGGTCGGCTCGAGCGGCGGGCTGGTCGCGGCGCGGCGCGGCGAGTGCGATGTGGCGGGCGTGCACCTGCTCGATGCGGCAACCGATACCTACAACGCGCCGTTCCTGGGTCCAGAGCTCACACTGGTGAAAGGCTACCAGCGAATGCAGGGGTTCGTGTTCCGCGCCGGCGACGCCCGGTTCGCGGGGCGCAAGCTGGACGACGCGCTCGCGGCCGCGCTTGCGGATCCGTCCTGCCGAATGGTGAACCGCAACCGGGGGAGCGGCACGCGGGTGCTCATCGACCGGCTGCTGGGGGACCGGCAACCCGCGGGTTTCCACGTGGAGGTGAAATCGCACAACGCGGTGGCCGCGGCGGTGGCGCAAGAGCGCGCCGACTGGGGGATCGCCATCGAGACGGTGGCGCGCGACGCCGCCCTGGGGTTCCTGCCGCTCCGCGCCGAGGAGTTTGACTTCGCCATTCCCACGGCGCGTCTCGAGCGCCCCGCCGTCCGCGCCTTCCTGGACCTGCTGACCGACCCCACCACGCACGCGCTGCTCGCCACCCGCGGATTCCAGCGTACGAGCGTGCGAGCGTAGGGCGTGCGCTCGCACGCCCCTACGGCTCCCGCACCCGGTGGTAGCGGTCCGCGGGCAGCGTGCCGAGCCGCTGCTCCGTACCCGACGGCCAGCGCACGACCACCTTTTCGGCCTTGTTCTCCGCGCCCAGGCCGATCAGCAGCCGCTTGTCGGATGATGAGAGGTACCCGGCGCCCGCCACGAGTTCATAGAATCGCTCGCGCCCACCGACCGTGACGGTGACCTGCGCGTTCCGCCCGTCGCGATTCGACGCCGTGCCCGTCAGTTCCAATCCGAGCCAGTGGCCGTGGGGAGCGGTCCGGTTGATGAGGATGGCGGCCGGCTCGCCGATCTGACTGACCACCACATCGGGCAGCCCGTCGTTGTTGAAGTCTGCCCACGCGACGCCGCGCCCCAGCCGCCGCTGGCGAAAGTATGAGCCGCACGAATCGGAGATGTCCTGGAACGTGGCGTTGCCGCGGTTCCGGAAGAGTTGCGGCCGCATGCGGTACGGCACGCCCAGGCTAGTCATGTCGCTGACGTGCCCATTGGCGACGAACAGATCGGGCAGCCCGTCCAGGTCCGCGTCGAGGAAGATCGTGCCGAACCCCAGCCGGTCCCGGCTGGCGGCGCCGAGCCCCGCGGCGTCCGCCACCTCCAGGAAGCCGCCGAGGCCGAGGTTCTGGTACAGCACGCACTTCTCTTGATAGAAGTTGGTGACGAAAAGATCGAGGTACCCGTTGAGATCGTAGTCGGCGCAGGCGACTCCCATCCCCGACATGGTCGCGCCGGCGCCCGTGAGGGCCACGCCGCGGGCGAGCGCCGATTCCTCGAAGCGGAGCCCCCCCTGGTTCAGGAACAGGAAGTTCTCGGACGTATCATTGGCGACAAAGATGTCGGGCCGGCCGTCGCGATCGAAATCGGCGATCGCCAGGCCCAGCCCGCGACCGGTCTCGTCGCGGAGACCCGCCGACGCGGCCGACTCGGTGAAGCGGCCGTCGCCGGCGCTGTGGTAGAAGAGGTCGGCCTGCGGCTTGTATCGCGTCGGCAGGCAATGCATGCGCTTGCCGCCGCGCTCGCAGACCAGCGGGTCGTCGAGCGGCACGTCGGCGTAGGTCGAGACGTAGAGGTCGAGCGATCCGTCCTGATCGAGATCGGCGAACGCGGCACTGGTCCCCCAGAACGGGCTCGCCACCCCCGCGTCGTCGGTCATCTCGCGGAACGTCCCGTCCCCCTCGTTGTGGAACAAGAGGTTGCGGCCGACGCTGGTGACCAGCAGGTCCTCGAAGCCGTCGTTGTCATAGTCGGCGGCGCACGCCCCCTGGCCGTACGCCACCAGGCCGACCCGCGCCTGGTCCGTCGTGTCGTCGAACCCGAGCGGCGGCCGGTTGCGATAAAGACGCGAGACGTGCGACGTGTCCGAGGGATCCACGGGGACGCGCGCCCCATTCACGAAGAACACGTCCTGCGCGCCGTCCCCATCGTAGTCGAACACGGCCATGCCGCCGCCGGTCGTCTCGAAGAGATAGTAATTCCCTTCGGCTCCGTCGTAGTACGGGAAGTCGACGCCGAACTGAAGGGCGACGTCCTCGAAACGAATCCCTGACCCGGCCGTGCGCGCCGCGCGTGGCGCGTCGTCCATGGCAGCGGAAACGGGCGCCCGGCGCAAGTTCTGGTCCTCACGCCACACGCGGTGTGACTCCACGGCATCGGTCAGCCAGTAGCCGCCGGCGAACAGCACAGCCGCCAGCAGCAGGCTGAGCGTGCGAGCGTACGAGCGTGCGAGCGGCTTCATGAACTCTCAACCCGATCAACGTCGCGCTTCAGTGATCTCATCCAGTACTACTGCCAGCTCCTACGGGAGGATTACGATCCCATCTGCCGCCAACTGCCCGAGAGGATGGCCGAGCCTGAACCCTGGTGCGGGCGGCAGAGCGCGAGCTAGAGCGGGCGCTGATTCGCACGCCCCACGCTTGCACGCTCGTAGGCTCGTAGGCTCGTACGCTTGCACGCTTCCCACTCACCACTCACCACTCACTCTTCCTAGGGCCGGGTGCCGCACGGAAGTAGCGGGGAGTGTGGCCAGGCGGTCGCGGGCCTCGAACAAGGCCTGGTCGCGCGGGTTGGCGTCGAGCCCGACGCGGACCCAGCCGCGCGCTTCTTCGACGAGACGCAGCTCGGCACAATGCTGCACTAGCTCGCGGATGTCGCCGCTGCTGTATGCCGGAGCGTTGTGAATCGAGTGACAGAGCCGAGCGATGCGCGCCAGGCGACCGGCGACATCCGAGTGAGGGCGTGAAGCATCGAGCTGTCCGGCGAGGCGTAGCGCCTGCGCCAGGTTGTAGTGCAGCTCAAGATCGTACGGCGCGCCGGGCAGCCCGCGGCGGAGATCTGCGGCGGCGTCGGCGTAGCGGCCCTGGGCGAGCGCCAGCCGGCCGCGCTGCTTGCAGTAACGCGGATTGTCCCGCGCCGCGTCGGGGGCCGCGCGGAGGAGCTTGTCCGCTCGGTCGAGCTCGCCGGAGGCGAGCCGGCAGTCCACCAGCGCGCTCCATGTCTCCAGGTCGTCCGGGTCGCGTTCGAAGAGGTTCTCGAGCCGATCGGCCGCCTCATCGAGCTGGCCGGCGCGCACGAAATAGACCGCGGCCGCTCGCCGGCTCGGGCGATCCCGTTCGTCGGCCGCGCTCCAGCGTTCCACGGTCTCGAGCGCTCCCTCGGGTTCCCAGACGATCTGCCCCGCCAGCATGATCTGGAGCATCTCGTTGAGACCCGCGTGCCCTCGGTCGTAGAGATCCCAAAGGGTTGCGAGCCATTCGGGGCGGCGCAGCTGCGTTCCATAAAGAAAGAGGAGCCGGTAGCGCGCCGTTTCGGTCGTGTCTCGTTCGAGTGCAGCGCGCCAGGCCTGTTCCGCGTCGGCGGCTCGACCCAGCTTGATCCACGCGTCCCCCTCGACGATTCGAACCGCGGCGGCAGCGGGAAAGTCCGCGGGGATCGGGTGCAGCGCCACGGCCACCGTCGCCCAGTCTTCGCGCGTCTGGGCAAGGCGTGCCAGCTCGATGCGGGGTTCCGGGGCGGCGGGACGGCGCGCCACGGCCTGGCGCAGGACTCTCTCCGCCGCATCGGCTTGCTGTGCGGCGAGCAGCCGTCCGGCTTGCGCGATCCGTTCGTTCTCGGACGGCTCGCGGATATGGCGATACGCCCCGCCGGAGATCAGAGCAACCGCCCAGAGCGCGAGCACGCTCGGCCAATGACGCATAGCGGCCATGCTAGCAGGACCGGCCAAGGGAAGCGACGCCGCACGGGCGCGCGCCTTTGCTCCCCTCGCCCCACGCTGGCCGCCCCATGGATCACAGCGGCAAGCGTGGGAAGAGCGCTCGGTAGTGACGGGAAGTGGGCCGCGGGAGACCTTCGGTCAAGAGCCCGGCGGGGTCGGGAGACCCGCGCCGAACCAAGCGCCAGCGAGGCGCTGCGGCACGTGCGGTCTGGATGTTCTTCCGTCCGGTGTGAAACCGGACATTCGTCTCCCCTCGCCTCACGCTTGCTTCGCCTCATGGATCCCGGGAGCAAGCGGGGCCGTGCGGTAC
>JBGPMX010000366.1:0-5620 GCA_041487215.1 Planctomycetia bacterium
CAGCGCGAAGACCAGCACGGTCGACAGCACCAGCGCCACCGCAATCATGCCGCCCACCTTCGGCCAGTCCACGTTCAGGTGCATGAAGAACGCCGCGACCAGGAAGACCTTGACGCTCGAGACCCCCAGGATGATGAGGATCGTGGCGATCCGCGACGGCACGCTCTCCGAGACCAGGAACGACATGCCGGTCAGCACGGCCAGGCACGCGAAGACCACCAGGTAAAACTTATCGCTGATCGGTTTGTGCGATTCGCTCATAGCACCGTCTCACAACAAGTACAGGAGCGGGAACAGGAAGATCCAGACCACATCGACGAAGTGCCAGTACAGCCCAATGAGTTCGACGCGCTCGGACCGCTCCGGCCCCAGCCGGCCGACGAGCGCCAGGCCCAAGAGCCAGCTAAGCATGACGAGTCCGCCGAACACGTGCAGGGCGTGAAAACCGGTCAGCGTGAAGTAGCAGGCCGCGAACAGCCCGCCGCTCGGGTAATGCGTCAGCCCCGGTCCACCGGGGTAGAGGCCGTGATGGAACTTGTCCGCGTACTCGAACCCCTTGACGACCATGAAGGTGGCCCCGAGTGCGATCGTCAGCGCCAGGTAGATCTGGGTGAGCCGCTGCTCGCCGCGTGCGGTGGCGGTCAGCGCCAGCACGACCGTGACGCTCGAGCAGATGAGCACGAAAGTGTTCAGCGCCCCGACCGGCCGCACCAGGATGGTGCCGGGCTGCGGCCATTCCGGCGCCCCGCCGCGCAGCACGATATAGGCGCCGATCAGGGCCATAAAGAACATGATCTCCGTGGCCAGGAATAGCCAAATGACGAACTTCGCGTTCGACACGGGAACGCTCGGTTCGTACGCCTCGTGGATCGCCGTTGCGTGGGCGTGCGTTTGCGTGTGTGCAATGCTGGCCATCGTTCGTCCTGCAAACCTAGAGGTTGTGTTCCAAGCAATGAAAAGTTCGTGCGGTCACAGCAGCGGCATATCGAACATCATCAGCACCAGGAGCGCGGGCAGGTACACCAGCGACGCCCGCATCAGGTTGCGCGCGCTCGCCGCCGAGGCGAAGAACGCGAACGCGAACGCAAAGCCGAGCAGGCCGCACCCCAGCGACAGCGCCCCGCAGAAATACATCAGACCGGCCATGCCGATCACGGTCGGGGCGAGGCTGGCCGGCACGAGCGCCAGGCTGTAGCCGATCATCTGCCGCGCCGTCATGCCGCCGCCCGGATCCAAAACCGGCAGCATGCGCAGCCCGGCACGGGCGTAGTCGTCTCGGTACATCCAGGCGATCGCCAGAAAGTGCGGGAACTGCCAGAGGAACACGATGAGAAAGAGCGCCCACGCCTCGGGCCCCGTGGTACCGCGTACCGCGGCCCAGCCCAGCACCGGCGGCAGCGCGCCGGGGATGGCCCCGATCACCGTGTTGAGCGACGTCCGCCGTTTCAGCGGCGTGTAGACCGCCACGTAGAGCACCAGCGTAAGCGCCGCCAGCAGCGCGGTCAGCAGGTTCACCGCGGCGGCGAGCAGCAGTAGCCCGGCCGCCGTGACCACCACGCCGAAGACGACCGCCTCGCCCATTGCCATGCGCCCCGAGGGGAGAGGCCGGTGACGCGTGCGCTGCATGAGAGCATCCGTGTCGCATTCGAGAACCTGGTTGAACACGCTGGCACCGGCCGCGACCAGGCCCGTACCCAGGAGGGTGACCGCGAGCAGCTCGAACGGGGGGGATCCGGCCCCGGCGAGCAGCGCCCCGACCGCGACAGCGACGAGCGCCATCACCAGGATGCGCGGCTTCGTCAGCTCGGTGTAGTCCTTCACCCGCCCCCACGCTCGGCCGACGACTCCGGGCCGGCCGACCATGCACGCCGCGACCCGGCACGCGGCCGCAGCGGGCAGGGACACAAGCCCCGGTGCGCCGCGCATGGCGACCGCTCGGTTCGGCTGCGGCCGGATCGCTCGTGTGGCGGCTTTCATGCGGTCTGCCCCCCCATGAGCATTTCACGGCGCTCGAGCGACGAGAGCGAGGGGGGCGTGCCCGGTGCCGCGCCCCGCGCGCGCGCCGCCCGCGGTGCGCCGGCGCGAGTCGCCACGGCGGGGCGAGCCAGCAGCTGGTAACAATCCAGCGTGAGCACGACACTGGTCGCGAGCACCAGCGCGCCGACCGTGACGTGCGCGGTCCGGAAGAACGCCTCCACCCCGGTGGCGCTCGCCGTATGGTACGGGCCGAAGCCCGAGTTGGTCGCCCAGGCGCCCGTGCCGAGCATGAGCTGGCCGAGCGTGAGCACGGCCAGGATCTCGACGGCACGAACGAGCGGCGGGAGCTCGGCGTGACGCAGGAAAACCCGCTTGGCGAGCAGCCCGACATGGACCACGATGATCAGGGCCACCACACCGTGCGCGACCAGGGCCCAGACGAGGCCGAGGTGCCGCAGGAGTGCTCCGAAGACGAGCTGCAGGACGACGAACGAGGTCGTGATGAACGCCAGCCGCTGCAGGCGGCCGGCGTCGTCGGCGAGCTGTTTCGCAGGCGGAGCGATCCAGCCCCGCGAGGTGACCCGTGCCAGGCAAACCATGAGCGCAAAGAACGCCTGCGCCGTCACGCCGTGGAGCGCGGCCAGCCCCCGGTCGTTGAGCACGACGCGCAGGGCCCCGAAGCCCCCCTGCATCAGCACCACGCCGACGGCCGTGATGCCGAGCCAGCGCCGCCACGAGCCCGTGTCCCGCGCCCAGAGCAGTCCGGCAACCGCGGTGGTCACTCCCCCGACCAGGAGAAGGCCGTACGACCCGAAGGCACCGCGTGCGACCCCGCCGGCGATCACGATGGCGGCCAGCCAGGGCACCCAGCCGCGCGGGCTGCCCGTCCAGAGCCCTGCGGCGAGCACCAGCGTGAGCAGCCCCACGAGCTCGGCGAACAGCCGGTGGCCGTGCTCGAGGAAGACGCCCCACGGCGCGTGCAGCCAGTCGCTCCACGAGTAAAACAGCGTGTTGTGCCCGAACGTGGTCGGGGCGTCGGGGACCGCCAAACCGACGTCGTAGGTCGTCACCAGGCCGCCGACCAGCACTAGCGGGAAGGTCGCGCAGGCGGCGATGATTGCGAACCGGTGCAACCACGGTCGCGGTGCCGCTTCGGGCGATGTCGGGTCGGTTGGGCTCATTGTAGGCAAACGAGATCCTTCGCTCCGCTCGTTCCTCGCTCCGCTCAGGATGACAATGTGCGCTCGTTCCTCGCTCTGCTCAGGATGACCCCCTCCCCTGTTCATTCCAGTGAGCGATGAGGCACTACGTAGGTCCGCAGAAAGAGGTACGTCAGGCTTTCCAGCCTGACTCGGTTCGGCATCGGCCTGGTCAGGCTCGAAAGCCTGACGTACGGACATCCTTAACGGCATTAGTGTGGCGGCGGCCCACCTTTCGGCGCGCTGACCTTGCGGCACTGCGGCAGGTAGTCCTCGGGCACTTCCGGCGACGCGTACTCGTACGCGCCGCGGTACACGATCAGCTCCTTATCAAAGTTGCCGTGCCCGGGCGGGGACGGCGCCTCCCATTCGAGCGTGTTCGAGTGCCAGGGATTGCGGTCGGCCTTCTTTCCCGCGAACAGGCTGATGAAGAAGTTGGCGATGAAGATGACCTGCACCAGCCCGAGCGTGAAGGCGCTCATGCTGATGAACATGTTCAGCCCGTGGTACTGGTCAAACAGCGGGCTCTCGTACATCGCGTAGCGCCGCGGCATGCCGCCCACGCCGAGCAGGTGCATGGCGAAGAACGTGCAGTTGAAGGCCAGGAACGACAGTGCGAAGTGCACCTTGCCCCAGAACTCGTTCATGAGCCGGCCGAACATCTTGGGGAACCAGTAGTAGATGCCGGCGAAGATGCCGAACGTGCTGCCGCCGAAGAGTACGTAGTGGATGTGCGCGACGATAAAGTACGTGTCGTGGATGTGGATGTCCACCGGCGTGGCGGCCATGAACAGCCCGCTGAGCCCGCCGATGATGAACAGCGACACGAACGCGATCGCGTTGAGCATCGGCGTCGTGAAGTGGATGTCGGCTCCCCAGAGCGTGCCCAGCCAGTTGAACACCTTGATGGCCGACGGCAGCGCGATCAGCATCGTCGAGGTCATGAAGCCCATGGCCAGCGTCGGGTTCATACCGCTCACGAACATGTGGTGCGCCCAGACGACGAAGCCGAGCCCGGCGATGCCCGCGATCGAATACACCATGGGGCGGTAGCCGAAGAGCGGCTTGCGCGCGAACGTCGAGATCACGTCGGAGACGATGCCCATCGCCGGCAGGATCATGATGTACACGGCGGGGTGCGAGTAGAACCAGAACAGGTGCTGCCAGAGCAGCGGCCGCCCGCCCCCCGTCCCCGCCACGCCCGCCGGGATGTTCTGTACGATCAGGTTCTCCGGCACGAAGAAGCCGGTGCCGATGGTGCGGTCGAGCAGCTGTAGGATGAGCGCGGCGGTCAGCACCGGCAGCGCGAACGCCTGCAAGATCGCCGTGATGAACAGCGCCCAGACCGTCATGGGCATGCGGAAGAAGTGCATGCCGGGCGCGCGCATCTTCACGATCGTGGTGATGTAGTTGATCGATCCCATGAGCGACGAAATGCCCACGAGCAAGAGCGCCACCAGCCAGAGCGTCTGGCCGTTGAGCGATCCGGGCGCGGCCGAGCGGACGCTCGAAAGCGGCGGGTAGCTCGTCCAGCCCGCCGCGGCCGCCCCCCCCTCCACGAAGAAGCTGGCCACGATCACGATGAACGCCGGGAACATGAACCAGTACGACAGCATGTTCAGCGTCGGGAACGCCATGTCCTTGGCGCCGATCATGAGCGGGATCGTGAAATTGCCGAATGCCCCGGCCAGCATCGGGATGATCACGAAGAAGATCATCACCGAAGCGTGCATCGTGAAGAGCATCGTATAGAACTCGGGCGATATCTGGCCGCCGGTCTGCGGGAAGAAGTAGCGGCCGATGATCGGCATCGGGTGCCGCGGGTCGAACGGCCAGGCCAGCTGCCAGCGCACCGCCATGGCCAAGAGGCCGCCCAGCACGAAGAAGATCAGCGTCGAGAACAGAAACTGGATCCCGATGACCTTGTGGTCGGTCGAGAAGATATAGCTGCGGACGAACCCCTTGTCGTGCTCGTGGGCGTGCTCGTGCGCCCAGTCACCGGGAAGCGCAAGCGTGCTCATTCGGACACCTCTTTTTGGGCTACAGTGAGTTCTTGCTCGGCCTGCTGCTGTTTCAGCCACCGCTCGAAGTCGGCGCGGGATTCGACCGAGAGGCGGCCGCGCATCTTGTAGTGCCCCCAGCCACACAGCTCCGCGCAGGTAAGCTCGAACGGACCCGTCTGCGTGGCGTGGAACCAGACCGGGATGGTCATGCCCGGCACCGCGTCCTGCTTCACCCGAAACTCCGGCAAGAAAAAGCTGTGCAGCACGTCCCGCGTGCGGAGCTGGATGACGACGTCCTCATCCACCGGCACATGCAGGTCGTTCACCGACACGATGTCGTCCAGCGTGTAGAGCTTGCCGTCCGGACCGGGGTAGCGGATGCGCCACTCGAACGGTCCGGCCAGCACTTCGGCGATCGGCTCCTTGTTCGGGAAGGCGGAC
>JBGPMX010000367.1:0-5611 GCA_041487215.1 Planctomycetia bacterium
GAAGGTGCGCGCCGTTCTGGTCAATATCTTCGGCGGCATCATGAAGTGCGACACCATCGCGGCCGCAATCATCGCCGCGTACCAGGAGGTGGGCTTCCACATCCCGCTGGTCGTGCGGCTCGAGGGGACCAACCTCGAATTGGGCCGTAAGATGCTGGCCGACAGCCAGCTGCCGATCATCCTGGCCAGCGGGCTGGCCGACGCGGCACAGAAGGTCGTCGCCGCGGCCGGAGAAACTTCGAAGTCATGAGCATCCTCATCAACCAGGCGACGCGCGTTCTCTGCCAGGGCATCACCGGCCGAGCGGGCCAGTTCCACTCCGAGCAGTGCCTGGCGTACGGCACTCAGCTCGTCGGCGGGGTTACACCAGGCAAGGGGGGCCAGACCACGCTCGACGGCAGGGTGCCAATCTTCAACACGGTCGACGCAGCGGTCCGCAAGACCGGCGCCGACGCGACGATGATCTTTGTGCCGCCGCCGTTCGCTGCCGATGCGATCATGGAGGCTGCCGACGCCGGCATCCGCGTCATCGTGGCGATCACCGAGGGCATCCCCACGCTCGACATGGTGCGTGCCAAGCAGTACCTGGCCACGAAGCCGGCCTCGCGTCTGGTGGGGCCCAACGGACCCGGGGTCATCACGCCCGGTGAATGCAAGATCGGCATCATGCCCGGCTACATCCACCGCAAGGGGCCGGTCGGCGTGATCAGCCGCAGCGGCACGCTCACGTACGAAGCGGTCTGGCAGCTCTCGAGCCTGGGCCTGGGGCAGTCCACCTGTGTCGGTCTGGGGGGCGACCCGGTCGTCGGCACGAGTTTCGTCGATGTGCTGGAACTGTTCCAGGCCGACGCCGACACGCAAGCCATCCTGATGATGGGCGAAATCGGTGGGACGGCCGAGGAGCAGGCGGCGGCGCTGGTCCGCCGTGCGGTGACGAAGCCGGTGATCGCCTTCATCGCGGGCCGCACCGCCCCACCAGGGAAGCGCATGGGGCATGCCGGGGCCATCATCTCCGGCGGCCGTGGCACGGCGCGCGAGAAGATCACCGCACTGCGCGATGCAGGCATTGCCGTGGCCGACAGCCCGGCCGAGATCGGCCAGACCGTGCAGAAGGCGCTCGCCAAGGTCTCCGCGCGATCCGCGTGATCGCTACTGTCCTGGGTGGCACGTCCCTGAGGCTTTGCTACCGCCCTACGCCCTCGCGTGCGTTGCCTGAACCGCGCGGCTTTCGCATAATCTCTTCTAATCGGTAGCTGGAATTGGACACCAGGACGAAGGAGCCCGTCATGCGTTGGTCTCGTGGCTGCATCTTTGGCGTGTCGCTCGTGGCGGTGCTGGGCTGCGGCGGTGGGTCCACCAGCACGCCGCCGGCGACAACGCCCGCGTCCCCGGCGCCGGCGGCGTCTCGCCCCAGCCCCCCACCTGCCGGCAGCGCGTCGAACAAGGTCGCGGCGCGGCCCCCGGCGGCGTCGGACCGTGCGGCGGCGACGCCCGATCCGAAGCCGGCTGCGGCCGCCGAGAAGACCGAGCCGGCGCCGACCGCGGAGAACGCGCCCGCCGAGACCGCGCCCGTGGTGCAGCTCTCCGCCGATTGGGCCAAACTCGTCCGCGTAGACGACCTGACCAACGAGCTCTCTGACAGCGCCAAACGGCTTGAGGCGAACCTCAAAAAGCAGCCGGACTTCGACAAGTACATCAAGGCGATCAACTCCGAGGCGCACCTGACGGCCATGCTCGCGGCGCTCGTCGCGGCGCATCCCGACGCGGGAGGCTGGAAGGGCAGCGCCGCGGAGATCGAGGCGAGCGCGCTCGAGCTCGCGCACTCGGCCGAGACCAAGGGGGCACGGACCTTCCGCGCCGCGCAGGAGTTTCAGAAGAAGATCGCCGAGCGGATCGGCCAGGGAGCGTCCGGCGCCGCGGCGGAGCCCGCCGCCAGCGCCGAGCCGACTGACTGGGCCGCACTGGGCAAGCTGGCCGATGCGATGAAGCAGGTCGACCGCTCGTACAAATTTATCCGCGGATCGATGTCGAACGCCAAGGCGTTCCAGGACAAGGCGGACGGCGTGCGGCACGAGGCCGCCATGCTGCTCACCATCGCGGAGATCGCGCCCGCCTTCCGGGCGGAAAAGGACTTCGCCGAGCTGTCGGCCGGCATGCACGACGCCGCGCGATCCGAGATCGAAGCGGTGGACAGCGGCGACTTCGACAAGGCCAAGCAGGCAAACACCGCCATCAACACCTCCTGCCAGAACTGCCACAACCGCTACCGGCTGGACCAGGGCAAGGCGGGGGACTTCAACTTCTGACGTGGATGTTCCATGCGGTTCACGAAGATGCACGGGGCGGGCAACGACTACGTGTACGTCGATTGCTTCGCCCAACCGGTTCCCCGCGACCCCGCCGCGCTCAGCCGCGCGGTGACGGATCGCCATTTCGGCGTCGGGGGGGACGGGCTCATCCTGATCTGCCGCTCCGAGCGCGCGGACGCGCGGATGCGCATGTATAACGCCGACGGGTCCGAGGCGGAGATGTGCGGCAACGGCATCCGCTGCGTCGCCAAATACGTATACGACCACGGGCTCGTGCGCAAGCCGACGCTCGCCATCGAGACCGGCCGGGGCGTGCTGACGCTCGATCTGGATATCGAGGCCGGAAAGGTGCGCCGCGTACGCGTGGACATGGGTGAACCGATCCTCGACGCGGACCGCATCCCCACGACGCTGCCTGGTAACCCGCCGGTCGACGTCCCGCTCGCCATCGACGGCCGCACCTACGCGCTGACCTGCGTCTCGATGGGCAACCCGCACTGCGTGCAGTACGTCGCGGACGTTGAGCGGGCCCCGGTCGAGACGCTGGGGCCGCGTATCGAGTGCGACGCGCACTTCCCGCGACGCAGCAACGTGCACTTCGTGCAGGTGGTGTCGCGCGGCGAGGTCCGCGTGCGAACCTGGGAACGCGGATCAGGCGAGACCCTGGCGTGCGGCACCGGCGCCTGCGCCGTGGCCGTCGCCGGCGTCCTGACCGGCCGGACCGATCGCCGGCTAATCGCGCACCTGCGCGGCGGGGACCTCGAGCTCGAGTGGGGGGCGGACCGGCACGTCTGGATGACCGGTCCGGCCCAGGAGGTCTTCTCGGGGGAATGGCCGGATGAGGGCATGGGCCCGTAGTCGAATCAGCCGTTCGAGTTTACGCTTCAGCGTCCCCCTAACACACGCTAAAGCGTGAACTCCAACGCTCTGTCATCCTGAGTGAAGCGAGGAACGAGCGGAGCGAAGGATCTGGGTGCTTTCCCGGGGGTTGCGGGCCCTTCGCCCCCGCGCTGCCGCTTGGACAACGGATTGTCTCCATGAAGAACCCTCCGGCAGTGCTGAATAAGCTCATCGGTGTGGTGGGGGCCTGCGTGCTGCGGGCGTGGCTGGGCACGGTCTGTTTCCGAATCCGCTGCGCGCGTCCCGAACTTGATCCGGGCGATCCCGAGCACCGCGGCCGCTACATTTACGCCTTCTGGCACGAGAGCATCCTGGCCGTGGTCGGCACGCGCAAGATCGAGCGGATGGCGGTACTGGTCAGCCGCCACCGGGACGGCGAGTACATCGCCCAAATGGTCGAGCGGCTGGGCGCGTCGGTCGTGCGTGGCTCGAGCCGGCGCGGCGGGACGGCCGCCCTGCTGGGACTGCTCGACGAGGCCGGCGACAAGCACCTGCTGATCACTCCCGACGGGCCGCGTGGGCCGCGGCGGCGCTTCGAGCGCGGAGCCGTGTACCTTGCGGCGAGCGCCGGGCTGCCGATCGTCCCGGTGGGAGTCGGGTTCTCGAACGCCTGGCGCGCGTCGAGCTGGGACCGCTTCGCCGTTCCCAAGCCGTACAGCCTGGTGACGTGCGTGGTCGGCGACCCGATCCCGGTTTCCGGCGATCCGGACCGCGCGTCGCTCGAGTATTGGCGCTCGGTCGCCGAACGCCGCCTGCTGGACTGCACGGGCCGGGCGGAAGCCTGGGCAGCGCGGCTGGCGGCATGACCGCGCAGAACCGACCTTGCCCCCAACCGGCGGATTGGCTAATGTCACCCCCCCTTCCCGCAGAACGCGGACGGAGCGAGGCAGTGCCTGGCAAGGCAAGCGCAGTGCCTGCGCAAGAGGCGGCGCCTCGCAGGGAGGAGGCGGTTCCTCTTCGCCCGAGACCGATGGGCGTGTCGAGCCGCCTGATGCTGATTGCGGCGGCCGTCACCATGGTCGGCGTCATGGGCATCGCGCGGGTCGTGAAGCCGGACCCGCGCGGCTACGGAACACACGAACAACTCGGGTTGCCCCCCTGTTCGTTTCGCATGCTGACCGGCGTCGCCTGTCCGTCGTGCGGGATGACGACGAGCTTCGCGTACGTGGCGCGGGGGGAGCTCCGCAGGGCCGCCTCCACAAATCTCGCCGGCTGCCTGCTGGCGCTGGGCACCGTGGCCCTCGCGCCCTGGTGCCTGACCAGCGCGGCCGCTGGTCGCGCGCTGGGCGTGCGATCGCCCGACCGGGTCGTGCTCGCTGCGGTGGCGGTCTTCTTCGCGCTGATGGTCGCGAACTGGGTGGTTCGGTACCTCTTTCTCGGGGGACAGGGATGAGCTCTCGATCGTACTTTCGGCGCTTCGTCTTCTGCAGCGTCGCGCTGAGCACGCTGCTCAGCGTGGGTTGCAACCCGCTCGCCGTGATCTACTTCCTGTTCCTGCTGCCACCGCCCAAGGTTTCGGCTCAGTACGAGGGGCTCAAGAAAGAGACCGTCGTCGTGCTCGCCGACGCCGGCCGCGGCTCGCAGTTCGAGTACGCCGCGATCGACAACGACCTGACCAAGGGAGTCGTCCGCGAGCTGCGCGACAACGTGGACGGCATCAAGCTTGCCGACCCGGCCGAGGTCAAGCAGTGGGTCGATGAGCACAACGACTGCGAGCTCACGGACGTCGGCAAGGCGTTCAAGGCGACCCGAGTCGTCTATCTGGAGATCGAAAACTTCACGCTCTTCGAGCAGCATTCGGGCGACCTCTACCGCGGCAAGGCCAAGATCCACGTGCAGGTGGCCGACATCGAGAAGGACGGCGACATCGTCTGGGAGACCTTCGTGGAGAGCGTCTTCCCAGTGAACCGACCGCTGCCGGCCACGGACCTCAGCCGGGACAAGTTCCGTCTCATCTTCCTGAAGCGTCTCACGCGCGAGGTCGCTCACAACTTCTTCGAGTACCGGCCGGACGAGAACTTCGAGATCAACTGAGTGCGTTCACAAAAACGGAGCAAGTCGCGCCGGAGCCGAGTATCGTCAGAGCCAGGGACGGTTGTGTGAGATACTTTAAAGGTCCCCTTGTCGGATCTCGGGCTGGCGTATAGACTTGTTCGGCTCGGAGCGACCCGAGAGCGCTCGGGCGTCGGCCCATCCGTTCTTGTTCGGAGTCGATCCCGTGAAGGAAGGCATTCACCCCAGGTACGTCGCGGCGACCGTCACGTGCGGTTGCGGGACCACGTTCACGACCCGCAGCACGAAGCCGACCATCATGGTCGAGATCTGCTCGAAGTGCCACCCGTTCTTCACCGGCAAGGTGAAGTTCGTAGACACGGCCGGGCGGGTAGAGAAGTTCCAGCGCA
>JBGPMX010000368.1:0-5609 GCA_041487215.1 Planctomycetia bacterium
CGCCAAGGTTCGCGCCGAGGCAAAGAAACTGGCCGTCGATATCGTGGACCTCAACAAGCTAGACGATTTCTACGGCTACATCGGCTATAAGCCGAACTCCCGGCAGTACGAGCTTGGCAACTACACCGGGCAGCCCAACAACTTCAAGCAGTTCGAGAACCCGACGAACACCAGCCGCCCCAAGGGCCTGCCGTCCTTCGAGAACCCGGCGGCCAGCTCACGGCCTTCCAGCCTGCCGGGCAGATCGAACTCCCGCAAGCCGTAGACAAGGGGACTCGTTCGCCGCCCGACCCCGCCGATCCCCTGCCCCGTTTGGCGCGGGTCTCCGTTTGGCGCGGGTCTCCGTTCGGCGCGGGTCTCCGTTTGGCGCGGGTCTCCGTTTGGCGCGGGTTTCCGTTTGGCGCGGGTCTCCCGACCCCGCCGCCCGTTTGGCACTGGTCTCCCGACCCCGCCGATCCCGTCGCTGCGCTGAGCGCGGCGACGGGCCGCTTCTTGTAATCGCCACGCCGGGCCAGTACACTCCGGCGCTCTGGGGTCCGCAGCCTTTCGCATCTAATTTTTGCGGGTGCTTCCGTGAAAATCACTCCACGCGCCGCGCGCATCGAACCGTCCGCTACCATTGCCGCCGCTCAGCGCGCCCGGCAGCTCAAGGCCGAAGGGGTCCACGTCTATGACTTCACGCTGGGCGAGCCCGACTTCACGACTCCCGAGCACATCTGCGATGCGGCACGCGTAGCCATCGCCAAGGGTCAGACGCATTACACTCCCTCGTCGGGCATCCCGGAGCTTCGCCGCGCCGTCGCCCGGCGCTACCGCGAGACGCTCGACGTGCCGTACGAACCGAACCAGGTCATCGTCTCGAACGGCGCCAAGCACGCCATCCACAATGTGCTGACCGCGCTGTGCGGACCGGGAGACGAAATCATCATCCCGGCGCCGTATTGGGTGAGCTACAGCGAGCTGGCCAAGCTGACCGACGCGACCCCCCGCATCATCGCGACGCGCGAGGAGAATGCGTTCAAGATGACGCCGCAAGAACTGCGCGGTGCGATCACGCCGCGCAGCCGGCTGCTCATGCTAAACTCCCCGTCCAACCCCACCGGCTCCGTCTACAGCCCGGACGAACTGCGGGCGCTGGGCGAGGTCGTGCTGGCGAGCGATCTGGTCGTGATGAGCGACGAGATCTACGAGCAGCTCATCTACGGCGACACCCGGTTCGCGGCGTTCGCAGCGCTGCTGCCCGGACTGTTCGAGCGCACCGTCACCGTGAGCGGCGTGTCCAAGACCTACGCGATGACCGGCTGGCGCATCGGCTGGGCGGCCGGCCCGAGCGACGTGGCCAAGGCGATGGACAACCTGCAGAGCCAGGAAACGTCCAACCCGTGCAGCATCAGCCAGCACGCCGCACTGGCCGCGATCGAGGGAGACCAGAGCTGCGTGAAGCAAATGCGCGACGAGTTCACGCGGCGACGCCGCTTCGTCATCGACCGGCTGCGCCAGATCCCCGGTCTGTCGCTGGCCGATCCGGATGGAGCGTTCTACGCGTTCTTCAGCGTCCGGGGGGTCTTGGGAAAGCGGCTGGGCGACCGCGTGGTCGAGGACTCGGTCGGCTTTTGCGCCGCGGCGCTGGATTCGGCCCACGTCGCGCTGGTGCCGGGCTTGGCGTTCGGCGCCGAAGGCTACGTGCGCATGAGCTTCGCGGCGGACATGAGCGAACTCGAAGCGGGCCTCGCGGCCCTGGATAAGCTGGTCGCGGGCCGGTAGAGCGCGGGGCTCGCTACGACCCGGCCGCGAAAATCCCGGCTTGCCCAGATCCGCTATCGCCGCTACCATGCGGCCGCGCGCACATCACCCGGGCAACTCCTCGCGAACGAACATGACCGAGTACGAGATCCAGCCGCCGTCTCTGCGCTGCGCTCGCACGGGGCGTGAGTTGCGGCCGGGCGAGCTGTGCTACTCGGTCCTGACCGAAACGCCCGAGGGCTTTGTGCGGCAGGACTACTCCGCTGAAGCCTGGGAGGGGGCGCCCGAGGGAGCCATTGGGTTCTGGCGCTCCCGCGTGCCGCACCCGGACCGGCCAGGCCGGCCGCGGCCCGTCGAGGATGCGGCGGTCCTCGAGTACTTCGAGCAGCTGGCGGGCGAGCAGGATGCGGGCCCACGCGGCTTCCGCTACATCCTGGCCCTGCTGCTCATCCGCCGCAAGGTTCTCAAGTTCGTGGGCGTGGAACACAGCGGGGATGACGAGATCCTCGTGCTCCGCGCGCCGGCGACCGGCGACGAGTACCGGGTCACCAACCCTCGCCTCTGCGACGAAGAACTGGCGGCGGTGCAGGCCGAGGTTGGCAAGATCCTCACCCAGTCCGCGTGACCGGTCCGGGTACTCCGTCGCATCGGACCGCATGAATGCGGTTACTACCAACCGTGTGGCAACAGAGAGGTGCAACGGACATGGCGCGTAAGCTCATCCTGCTGGCGATCGCGGCGTGCGCCGCGGCCCCCGCCGGCTGCTCCCGCTGGGCGACCCGCGGCGGCAACCGCGCACTCAGCGCGGAACCCATCTCATCCAACGACGCCATCCGTGTGGTGAACGAGAACGCCGCCCGTGTGCAATCCCTCTACGTGCCGGATATGAGCATCTCCGTGCACCAGTCCGGCCAGCTCGTGCCGCCGCTCGATGCCCGCATGGCGCTTGAGAAGCCGCGCAACTTCCGGCTCATCGCCAGTCTGATTGGCGGCACCGAAGCCGACCTCGGCTCGAACAGCGACGAGTTCTGGTGCTACGTGCGGCGCGGCGAACAGGGGCCCCAGCTGATCCACTGCAGCTACGACGACTACGGCCGGACCGGGCAGGCGCTGCCGATCCAGCCGGACTGGATCATCGAGGCCATCGGCCTCACGCCGGTGCCGGAGGACAGCATCGTGCAGCCGGGCAAACCCGGGCTGGTCGAGATTGTCACGCCGTCCCGCACGCCCCAGGGAGATCCGGCGTCCAAGATTACGGTGGTGCAGCTGCGCAGCGGGTACGTGGTCGAAAAGCGGCTGGAGGTGGGCAGGCAGCCCGTGGCGTTCGCCCGGCTCTCGAAGCATCGCCGCGACTCGGCCTTCGGCGCCGTGGTGCCGGGCGAGATCAAGATCGAGTGGCCGGCCGCCGGGCTGCGCTTGGAGATGGATCTGAATAAGGTGCAGGTGAACCCGCCATTCGACCCGGCGTGGAAGCAGACGCTGTGGCAGATCCCGTCCGAGCTCCAGAACAACAAGGCCATCAGCGACGTGGACCTCGGCGCCGCGGCACGCCCGCCGGCTCCTCGGCGCGGCGCGCCGACCGGGCGCCGCCCCGCGCCCGAGTACCTCAATTAATCCGCGTCGGACGAGCCGCTACGTTGGCAAGCCGCTACGTTCGCGCGCCGCGGGCTTTACGCCGGCGGGATCTCGGCGAACGCACCGGATGTCGGGGGATCACGCCGGACTGCGTTCCTGTGCGTGGCGACGCAGCCGTTCCCGGGCGCGATGCAGGGTGGGACCGATGGAGTTCTCGGGGACCTGCAGCTCTTCGCTGATCTCGCGGTAGCTTTTCCCCTCCATGTGATACAACCGCAGGATGGCCGCTTCCTTTCGTCCCAGCCCATCGAGCAGCCGGCTGACCTCCTCGGCGTTCTCGATGCGATCCTCGGGCGGTGCGGCCGCCTCGCTGCCGGTGGCCGCCAGGTGGGCAGCGGTGTGTCCCAGCTCGGCGGCAAAATGGCGGCGCACCAGCTCGCGCACGCAGACCCGGCGCGCCACCACGGTCAGGTACGTCGCCAGGCTGGCCCGGCCGCGAAACCTCCGCAGCAGCGCGTAATCGTTCGCGATGACCTGGAGCAGGATCTCGGCGCAGACATCCTCGACGTCTTCCGCAGTGAGCGGCACGCTGCGCGAATGCGCGGTGTGGTGCACGACGTGGCAGATCAGGCCAAGGAAGCGATCGACGAAGTCGTTCCAGGCGCCCGGATCGTGGTCCAGGCAGCGTCGCAGCAGCTGCCGATCCAGTTCGGTGAGCGCCACCCGGAATCTCCCGAAACGAGTGCCCGAAGTGGGCGGTCCGAGACGCACGGGACGCACAGCCGATCCCGCGCAGAGGAGCTCGAGCGCCGAATCGCTCCTCAACTGATTGTACCGTCCGCCGGCGGTCCGGCAAGCGGCAGGGCGGAGTCGGTAAGCCATTGAACCCCAAAGTTTGCGGCGTTTTGGGCGGCTTGACGCGCATCCGCACCCTCATTAATATGCGCAACCTCAACGCGTTGGCATTGCGACAAAATGCAGCCCGACGCACGCACCCGGGCGGAGTCCGTCGATCCCGGCCGCCCTACCCCGGCCCGTGACGGTGCGAGCGGGCGCGAAAGGAGATACGATGACCCACGTGGTGGCCGAGCCCTGCTTCGACTGCAAGTACACCGACTGCGTGGTGGTCTGCCCCGTCGAGTGCTTCTACGAGGGGGACCAGATGCTGTACATTCACCCGGAAGAATGCATCGATTGCGAGGCCTGCGTGCCGGAATGCCCGGTCGAAGCGATTTTCCACGAGGACAACCTGCCCGAGGAGTGGAAGGAATACACGCAGCTCAATTTGGACCTCAGCAAGACCAGCCCGAACATCACCGAGAAGAAGGACCCGATGGAAGGCGAGCAGTGCTCGGGCAAGAAGTAGTACGGCGCCGCAATACCGCTCAGCCAAAGCCCCGGCCGCCGGCCGGGGCTTTTCTTTTTTGGGTCGGAGCGGCGGCGCCCCCGGCGAACCAGGGGGGCACGCTCCTTCCTGCACCTGGCAGAGCGGGCCGGCCAGCCCAGCCGCTCGGCTCCGGTTCCCCAAGAGCGCGCTTGCTTTGATCGCCGCACATCACCATCATCATTATTCTTCCGAAATGCAATGTCCCCCGAGGAGACCCGCTCCCGTGTCGGCCGGAACACAGATGAACGACGGAAACCAGGAGTCGGACGTCCGGCGCGTGCAGCAGGAGATCGCGGGCCAGATCGCGCGGGCCCGCGCCGCACTCGCGCTCGCGCACCGGCACGCCTCCAAGCTACCGCTCACCGCCGAGGAGCAGGAGAAGTCGCAGCGTGCGCTGGCCGACGCGATCGGGCTGTGTGTGATGGCCACGCACGCCGCCAAGAAGCATAGTCTCTATAAGATTGCCGATTCCGGGCTGAACCCCTCCGAGCTGCGCCGCTCCGCGCAGCGCGGGCTATCGCGCAACGCCGACGGGCGCGGACGCGGCGGGACCAGCCGGCGTGCACGGCCGGCCGCGGCCCAGAGCGACCGCAGCGCCGCCCCGCTCCTGGTGCAGCTCGACGCGTCGCGCCGCATGAACGTTGAAGGCATGCGCTGCCTGACCCAGCTGGGCACCAGCCGCGAAGGAGCATGGCGCGGCGGCCAGCTGCTCCGCATCGCCGAGCAACTCTGCGTCATCACCGCGATGGAATCGAAGCTCATGGGCGTCTACGTGCTGAGCGACGCCCGAACCGATCCCGCCGCAGCACGCGCGGCAGTCTGCCAGTGGGCCACCGAGGCCACCCGCAAAGAGATCGAAGCGGAGTGAGAAAGCGTGCAAGCGTTGAATTGTTGAATCGTTGAC
>JBGPMX010000369.1:0-5603 GCA_041487215.1 Planctomycetia bacterium
CGTACGCGGCGTGGGCGCCGACGGCAACGCCGAAGCCGCGCAGCACGAAGACGCCGGAGAAGAACAGGCCGGCGAGCCAGCGGAAGATGAACGTGAACCACAGGAACGGCTCGGACATCGGGCCAACGTAGTGCGCCACGGAAAAGGCGAGTGCCGAGCCGGTGACCGCGACCGTGGTGGCGACCACGGACGGCAGCCCGATGGTCGTCAGCGCGTAATAGATGGCGGGGAGCAGCAGCAGGCGGAACAGCGTCTCTTCATAGATGCCCGCTCCCACGTAGCAGACCAGGTCCTCGACGGCGGCCGGCGCGCTGCCCAGCGACGCGATGATGCCGCTGGTTTCCAGCTTCTGGAACGCCATGTCCTGGATCCGCCCGACCACGATCAAGGCGACGGCAAGGACCATGCTCTCGACAAGCATGCCCAGGAGGATTTCTCCGTCGAGGTGCCAGGACTCCCGCGTCTTGAACTGCCAGAACGTGAAGATGAACACGATCACCAGCGGCATGACGTAGGCCGGGTTGAGCCCGACCTCCTCGAGCGTCCAGCGCATCCAGGAATCCGCGCCGTTGCGCAGCGCGTCGGGATTGTGGCCGCCCATCCACAGCACGCCCACTTCGTAGGCGGCGAGCAGTGGGATCAGGAACACCAGGACGGGCAAGGGCCGCCGGGTCTGCTGCCAGTAATTGGAGCCTTCTACCATGGCGGTTTCACCTCACGCGGCCAGCGCGGACAACGACGGTGCGCCGGATGGGGGCTGAGGAACCTCCGGGATTACCAGCCACTGCGGGGACGCGCTGGGCAGCCGCCGGGTCCATGCCAGGTCCAGCCGCCCCTCGGTCGCCGCCCGTTCCATCTCGCGGAGCACCTGCACGGGGGCCAAGGCGTGCCGGTACGGGCGGGGAGACTGCATCCCCACGTAGGTATCGGCCACGGCGAGCAGGCGCGCCACCGAGCTGATTGATTCGGCCCGGCAGTGATCGGGGTACCCCGAGCCGTCGAGCCGCTCGTGGTGCTGGTACACGGCCGCCACCAGCCGGTCGTCGTGCCCGCGCATATGCTCGACGATGGCGGCGCTCGTCCCCGTGTGCTGCTGCACCAGAGTGCGCTGCGGGGTCGTGAACCGCTGCCGCGAGCAAAACACCTCGGGCGGCACCTGGACCATGCCGAGGTCCTGAAGCAAGGCGGCGGTCGCCGCCAGCACGCACTCCTGCTGCCAGGCCGGGTCCTGCCAGGCGAGCCAGCCGGTCACCTGCGCCACGTTCACCGAGTGCGCGGCAATACGCAGCGCCTGGTCGTCGGACTCGGTGTAGACGAGCGTGATCGATTGGTCCTCGGGAGCGATCGCCAACAGCTCCTCGGCCAGCGTCTCGATCTCCTCGGCCAGAGGCCGGCGACCGAGCAGCAGCCCCTCGAGGATGACGCTAAAGCGAAAGACGCGCTGCTTGAGGGCCGTGAGCCGCTCCATGCGGTCAAAGAGATCGTCGACGCGCTGGTCGATGACCTGGGCGAGTGCCAGGACTCCCTCCGCCGCCACCTGCTTGCACGCGGGGTTGCTGGCGGTGGTCTCGATCTGGAGCAGCGCGGACTCGGTGAGCAGCAGTGTCTCGCGCAGGTCCGTGAGCAGCGCCCGTTCTTCGATGTTCCAGACGAGCGGATCGCGCGCGATATCCGACAGGGTTGAGAAGCTATTGCGGAAACGCTGCACCATCTGGTCCACCGCCGGCTGCGGCTCGGGCGCCGGCGTTCGGCCGACCGTGGGCAGTGGCAGGGTGGCGGCGCGTTCGCTGTGCTCCGCGCCTCGTTCCAGCCGCCGCTTCGCCGGGGTTGCGTCCAGGCTGCTCAGCACCTGGCGGACGCGGCGGCGGTTCAGAACCGCCGGGCGCTCGTGCGGGCTCAGCGTCGTGTGACCCGCATCGATGCGGAGAAGCTTGGCCTGGGTCGGGCTGGCGGACTCAGAGCGTTCGCGCATGATTAGCCTCCTGGGTCGGTGGGGAGGCGCTCGGAACGGCATGGTGGCACGCGTGGCTCGTTCGGCGCCGGCGCCGCCCTCCCTAGCGATGCCCGGACGCCACACGGAGACAGCGGCCGTGTCCTGGGCGCGCGCCGTTGCTCCACGGGCCCCCGGCCGAGATGCCGCGAATATGCGCAGGGGGTCCGTCTTACTTATTCTCGGCGTTTTGCCATGAAACCTTCACTCGTGAGGCGGGATGGGGAGCTGGTACGCTAGTACTCCGTTGCTCTTGGAATGAATGGGTGGCAGGTTGTCATCCTGAGCGCCGCGAGGCACAAGCGTAAACCTGTCATCCTGAGCCGGCGAGGAACGAGCAGCGAAGGATCTCTTTCTGCGGAATGACCAAAGGTTGTTATGGATATGGAGGCGGCCTACGCAGCCCTTATCGATTGCCTCGGCGCGCCCGAGCGGCCGGCCCACGGATCGGCGTTCGAGGCGGCGATCCGGGAGCTGCTCAGCCCCCGCAGGAACCCGCGGAATGCGGACCGGGTGATCGATCGACTCCGGGAGCGAGAGCTGCTCGACGCCCGGCGGCTGGCCGAGCGGCCGCTCGACGAGCTCGAGGCACTGCTGTGCGGCCTGCCGCAGCCCCGCGCGCACGCGGCGCGCTTGAGGAATTTCGCGCGCTATCTTGTCGCCCGTTACGATGGGTCACCGGATGCCATGATGGCCGGCCGGGCCGAGCGCCTCCGCGAGGAGCTCACGGCGATCCCCGGCATCGGCGCCGCGACGGCGGACGCGATCCTGATGCGTGCCGCGGGGAAACCGAGCTTCGCCGTCAGCGCCGCGAGCCGCCGCGTTGCGGTTCGGCACGGCTGGGTCGCGGCCGACGCGAGCTACGACGAGCTGCGGGAGTACTTCCAGGACGGGCTCGACGGGGACGCGGCGCGGCTCGGCGACCTGGACGCGCTGCTCAGCGAGCTGGGCAAGCGGTACTGCCGGGCGCGCGAGGCGCGCTGCACCGAGTGCCCGCTCCGGCCCTTCTTGCCCGAGTCGGGGCCGATCGAGCCGGAGTGGTGAAGACGGCTCAGCGACGGAGCCGGCGCGCGCGGCGGCGGAAGAAGCGGATGAGCGGGTCGGCGAACGGCGCATCCGTGCGGATCTCGACGGTGTCCACCCCCGCGGCCCGGCAAAGCTGCTCGAACTGCTCGGCCCGCGTCTCGGCCGCGCGCGCGTACGCCGCGCGGTAGGCAGCGCTGCCGGTGTCCATGGTGAACCGATCGCCCGTCTCGGCGTCCTCGAGTTCGACCAGCGTGCCGCGCGGCAGCCTCTGCTCGCGCGGGTCCACCAGCCGGACGGCCACGAGGTCATGGCCCCGTGCGGAGGTACGCAGCGACCGCGCGTAATCGGAGCCAATGAAGTCGCTTACCAGGAAGACGACGGCGCGGCGGTGCGTCACGCGTCGCAGGTACGCCAGGGCTGCGGGAATGCTCGTGCCGCGGCCGCGCGGGGTGAAACAGAGCACGTCCCGAATCAGCCGCAACGCGTGCGCCGTCCCCTTGGCCACTGGAACGAAGTGCTCGACGCGGTCTGTGAACAGCAGGACCCCAACCTTGTCGTTGTTTTTCATCGCGCTGAAGGCGACCAGCGCCGTCAGTTCGGCCGCCACCTCGTTCTTGCGCCGCCCGGTCGTGCCGAACGCCTGGCTGGCGCTGGCGTCGACCGCCAGGATCACCGTCTGCTCACGCTCCTCGCGGTATCGCTTGACGTACGGGTGCCCGGTCCGCGCGGTGACGTTCCAGTCGATGGTCCGCACCTCGTCCCCCGGCTGGTATTCGCGCACCTCGTCGAACGCCAGGCCGGCCCCGCGGAAGACGCTCTCGTACTGCCCGGCCAGCAGGTCGTTGACCGTGCGGCGGGTGCGCACCTCGATGCGGCGGATCTGACGTAACAGTTCGGGTGGCAGCATGCTCAGGGCACCTCGACGTGCTCGAATACCTGCGCGACGATCGCGTCGGAGGTCATCTCTTCGGCCTCGGCCTCGTAGCTCACGAGCACGCGGTGCCGCAGCACCTCGGGCCCGATGGACTTGACGTCCTGGGGCGTGACGTAGCCGCGTCCTGCGAGCAGCGCGTGGGCCTTGGCGGCCAGGGTCAGGCTGATGGTGGCGCGCGGGCTCGCCCCGTAGCGGATGAATTGGGCCAGATCCATGCCGAATGCGGCGGGCTGCCGGGTGGCGTGCACCACGCTGACGATGTACTCCTTGATCTTGTCGTCGATGTAGATCGAGTCGAGCACGCCGCGGAGCCGCAGGATGTCGGCCGGCTCAAGGACCGCGGCGACGGTTCGCGGCGGGTCGGTCACCGCCATGCGGTCCAGGATCTGCCGCTCCTCGGCACGGCTCGGGTAGCCCACGCGGAGCTTGAGCATGAAGCGGTCGAGCTGGGCCTCGGGGAGCGGGTAGGTTCCCTCGTGCTCGATCGGGTTCTGCGTGGCCAGCACCAGGAACGGCTCATCGAGCGGGAAGGTCTGATCGGCGATGGTGACCTGCTTCTCCTGCATCGCTTCGAGCAGCGCGCTCTGCACCTTCGGCGGCGCGCGGTTGACCTCGTCGGCGAGCACGATGTGCGCAAAGATCGGGCCGCGCTTGACCGTGAATTCGCCCGAGCGCGGGTTGTAGATCTGGGTGCCGATCAGATCGGCGGGGAGCAGGTCCGGCGTGAACTGGATACGGCGGAAGTCGGCGTGGATGGCGCCGGCCAGGGCGCGCACGGCCAAGGTCTTGGCGAGCCCGGGCAGCCCCTCGAGCAGCACGTGGCCGCCCGTGAGCAGCCCGATGAGCAGGCGGTCGATCACGTAGCGCTGGCCGACCACCAGGCGCTCGATTTCGTGGACGAGCGGTTCGAGGAGCCGGCTCGATTCACGCACGATCTGCTGTACCGAGGCAATGTCGCTGCTCACGTTGGGCGCGCGGCGTGGAGACCGGCGGAGTCCGCGAAGAAACGGCTCGTGCACCGGCCGGTGCGGTGCGGGCGAAGCGGTTGCGGGCGAGCGCGAGGACGCCGCCTCACTTGCCGGGGCTCGGGCGGCGGTTCATCATGCGGCGGAGGATATCGGCGGCTGCGCGGCTGGTGTCCTCGCGCGTCTTCTCGATCTTCTGCTTTGGGCCGCTCAGCTTGAGCTTGGGGCCGGCTTCCGTCTCCGCGGCCTTGTCATCGACCCCCGGCACCCCGGTGGGGATCGGCATATCGGTCTTGGTCGCCTGGTCATCGCCGCGATCGACCGTGGTGTTCATGTCGATGGTGCGCGTGTCCCCCGCGTAGACGCCGGAGCCGCCGTTGCTCGCTCCGCCGGTCCCCTCGGTGAGCAGCCACTGCTCGATGCTGCTCTCGCTCGCGTCTTTGGCGCCGAGCCGCGCCCCCTGCCCGGCGCGCGCCGGGGCGGGAGCGGCGGCAGGGGAAGCCGCCGCCGCCGCCGCGGGCCGTGCGGCTGCCGGGGCGGCGGGGGTCGCCGGGGCGGCGGGGGCCGCCGTGCGCGGCGGTCCTTCCGGGACCCCCTCCAGGATCACCTTGAAGCCGAGCGGCCCGATCTGGACGAGGTCCCCGTGTTTGAGCAGAACCTCCCCCTCGATGCGCTGCCCGTTCAGCAG
>JBGPMX010000370.1:0-5595 GCA_041487215.1 Planctomycetia bacterium
CGCGCGTGAGGCGAGCGAGCGTCCAAGGGTAGAGCAGGTCCATGTCCACTTCCCGCCCGCGCAACACCCGCCTCAACCTGTTCCCTCTCCCCGCGCAACGGGCGGCTCGAAGAGTCGCGCGAGAAGGAACAGGGTGAGACCTTGTTCGGCGCGGGTCTCTGACCCCGCCGCGCGCTGAGGTCTCCCCGCTCCACACCACCCCTCACCCCTGACCCCTCTCTCCACACGGTTTGCCGCCGTAGAGCCGCGAACCGCGTGGGGAGAGGGGAACGGATATGACAAGGACAGCGCCGGTGGGATGAGCGAGGGGAGACGTGCAATCGGGGCAACGCTTGCACGCTTGCACGCTTGCACGCTTGCACGTCGTATAATGATCGGCGTCCGATGCGCTCTTCTCCGAGGACACAGCGGTGCGCCCTCATCGTCGCCATCGTCCGCCGTCCCTCCCGCTCGGCGGTCGCTACCTGACGCGGCTGGTCGTCCTGGGCGTCGGCTGCCTGGCGGTCTGGGCGGCGCTCGGCGGCGGCCAGTTCATGCTGCCGGGATCGTCGGCTTCGGCCCGCGCCGCCCGCGCGCCGGTCGTCACGGCGCTCGCCCCCTCGCCGTTCGGCGAGCTGGGGGTTGGCGTGGTCCTTGCCGACGGGCGCGAAGCGGTTTCCAAGCCGCCGGCCGCTCTGCGCCGCGCCCCGGCATCGGGTGTGGATGCATTGCCGGCCGTCGATGCTGCGCTGCTCGAAAACGTGCTCGACAAGACGCGCAGCCTGCCCGCTCGGGCGTACTACCACCTGGCTACTCTGGCGGCTCAGACCCCGCCGACACTGCTGGAACAGCACGCGCGGCGCGACCTGACGTTCGCGCATCTCTGGAGCGATCCCGACAAGTACCGTGGCGAGCTGGTGTACCTCAGGGGATACCTGCGCACGCTCAAGAAGCTGGACGCGATGGATAGCGCGCCGGCGAATCCCGCCGGGCTGGCGAGGCTCTACCAGGGGGATCTGTTCACGGACGATTCGCGCCCGAACCCGTTCGTGATCATTGTCCCCGAGGTGGCAGCGGACATGCCGACGGGCTCGAACATCTTGGAGAACGTCACGTTCGCCGGTTACTTCTTCAAGGTCTGGCGCTACCGGGCGGGGGACGTCGAACGCGCCGCTCCGCTCCTCATCGGGCGGCTCGTGGCGTGGACGCCGTCCGCCGAGCGTGCGAGCCCGCCGCGGCTGAGCGCCTACCTGGCGGCAGGGTCTGTCCTGTTCATTCTGGTGCTCGGCGGCGTGGTGTGGAGCATGTATCGCACGCGCTCGACGCGCACGGCACCCCCGGCGGCGCCCGAGCCGGCCACACTGGCCGAACTGGCGCGGCTCGAGAACGAGGACATTCCGGATCCGTGGCGGGAGTTGGAACAGCCTTCCGGTGAAGAGCAAAACGGCGCGTAGCGTGCGCTGCGCACGCGGGACGCGCCCGCCAGTCGTCGACGCGGTTCGAAGCGCGACGAAGGGTCGTATGGTCCCGCGCTGGCGCGTCGGGCTCGTAGGGTCCCGCGCTGCCGACTGCGTCGCCTCAGATCTTCTTCGGGATAGCTGGGGGCGGCGGGCTGGGTTTGGACGGCGCGGCGGGCTTTGGGGTCGCCTTGGTGGTCGCTACCGAGCCGGGCTTCGGAATGTTGCGGTGCAGCTCCTGCCAGTGGAACCCGAGATCCGCTTCGAGCTCGCGCTGGGCGAGCAGCGCCCAGGGCGTGTCCGGGTTCTCAGCGACGACCCGCGTCAGGTATTGCCGGCACTTCTCCGCCGCTTCCTGCAGCTTCGCCCCCGCCATGGTATCGCCGGGGACTTCGGAATCGGGCCGCAGGGCCCAGTAGTTCGAATCCGTTTTCTCGAACGGCCTGGGCTTCTTCTTCATCTGCGCGCACATCGCGTTGTAGGTGTAGGTGCGGATCTTCGCGGCGAGCAGCCGGCCGAGCAGCAGGTCGTACTCGGCGCGCCAGCGCCGGGACGGCTCCTTGGCGCGGTCCTTTTCCACCTGCAGCAGCACGCGCAGCGGCTCCTCAACGTAGTACTGCAGCTTGGCGACGACCGCCTGCCCACCCCCCATGCCGCGGTTGAGCGTTGCGTCGTCCGGGGCGGCAAACTCCAGGGGAATATTCGGTAGCTGCTTGGGCCCTTTTTGCGTCGTCTCGGCCGCCTCGATCACCGCGCGGCGGAGCGGGTGCGTGTTCACGAGCCGATCGTACTCCTTGCGCGGCGTATAGTCCGGCTGGTACTCGCGCAAAGTGACCGGGTCGAAGTTCGTCGTGCGGTCTTCGTGCATGATGAAGAAGATGCCGCCGCTGTCCCGGCAGAGGCGGGCCAGCCCCCAGGGGCCGAACCCCGAGGACAGGTTCTCGAGTCCGCCGCCCGTCGCGTACCAGAACGGCAGCGCGCCGTTTTCGATCCGAGCCGATTCAGGGCCGCGGTCGGCGGGCACGTAGCCGCGCACCTGCGCGGGAGTCGGCCACGGCAGCATCACCTGAGTGCGTCCGAGCGGCGCGTAGGCGCCGACGACGTAGACCTTGGCCTGCACCCGCTTGAGTTTCTCGATCGTCTCATCGACCTTCGCTTCGTCGTCCCCTTTCTCATCGGTCACCGCGATAACCAGGATGTTCCGCTTGTCCGCCGTGCGGTACTTGCCCCACTGCTGGATGGCGCTCGAGATCGCGCTGAAGGTGTTTTCGGTTCCGGAGTCGTCGTCCTTGATTGATCGCATGGCCTTCTTGACCGTTTCGAGATCATCGGTCGGCTCGGCCGTCATCGGCACATATTTCTCACCAAAGGCGACCACCGCGGTGAGCAGCGCGCCGCGCTTGTCCTTGTTGTTCTTCAGCACGCCCAGCTCTTCGTATACGCGGTCGACCCGCTGCGCGATCTCCTCCATCTGCGGCTTGAGGCTCCCGGTGGCATCGAACAGCCAGATGACCAGGGTCTTGCGTTCGTCGAGCGACCGGGCGATCTCGTACGTGATGCGATCGATGGCGCCGGCCACGCCCCCCGCGCCGCCGGTGACGTCGCTGCCGCCGCGCACGGCGAACTGCTTGTCAAGCCGTACGCCGGTCGGCACCGCCATGCCCCCTGGCCCGGCCAGCCCCGCAGTGAGCCGGCTGGTGTCGATCGCTTGCATCGGCCCGGCCGTCCCCTTGCCCGAACCGAAGGCAGGGCCGGGAACGGATCCGGTCGCGAACGAGGGAGTGCCCAGCTGCCGGCCCACCGACACGCCCTCCGGAACGGTGCTGGAGGAGGCCGTGTCGCTGGCCGGCTGGGTGAGTTGGAACGTGTTGAGCGTCGGGCTGAAATCCTGCTGGATCTCGTTGTCTTCGAGACGGGTCTCGAGGATGACGGGCCGTGTTTCAGCGGGAATGGTGGCGGTGATGCCGGCGAGAGCGCCGAGCACCGCGCCATGCACGAGCAAGCTCGCCAGCCAGGGGGGAGTCGCGGCCACCCAGCGACGAACATCCAGCGCACGCACGGCCCAGTCCTGCAAACGGACGGCAAGTGGCGTCGCCTGTGGGGGCATAGCGCGAGCCCTTGATGGATGACGCACCGAAAGGCAAACCAGGCGGCCGTGTCGGGGCAGAGCGCCCCACCTGGCCGGCCCGGCGGCCCCGGCGACTCATCTATTATTCACTCGCCGCCCCACTCGACGCAAGCCACGTGCGGCCGCGTACCGCGTCCGATCGTGGCGGCACGTTCCTGAGGCTTTGCGAACGGTGTGTGGAGAGGCTACACCATCTGCTTGAGCTTCTTGAGCGGCAGCGCCTTCACGACGTTGCGCGCTGGTTTCGCCTTGAAGATCTGCTTCTCGCCCGTGAACGGGTTGATCCCCTCGCGCTCCTTGGTGGCCGGCTTGCGGATCACCTTCAGCTTGAGCAAGCCGGGTACCACAAACACGCCGGGTCCTTTCTTGCCGATCTGCGAGCCGATCGTGTCGGCCAGCGCATCGAACAGAGAACTCACCTGCTTGCGACTCAGGCCTGTCTTCTCCGCCAGTGCGTTGTACACTTCGGACTTGGTCGGCGGCTTCGCGCCATTCGTCTGGGTAGACGCCATGGTTCCCTCCTTGCGGTACGGTTGGGACGACAGAACAAAACGGGCGCTTTCGCGCTGCCTATTACGACGGGAAGATAGGGATGACCGTCCGCTCTGTCAACGACAAAAGGGGGGACGGGCGTGTCCCGGGCGTGTGTACCGTTTAGGAAAGTGGGGGCGCGAGGTCTGCCGGCGATGTGGTATGTTGACGCGCGAATCGACACCCAACTCCTGATCAGGGTAAGCCGATGGACGAACGGGAGCACGAAGAAAAAGTGATGGCGTCCGGCGGTGCGGAGACGGGGGAATCGCCGGGGGCTGCGCCGCCCCCGCCGTCGCGGCCGTCGCCGGTGCGTCCGCCGCAAGGGCAAATCGCCCCGCGCGTGCGGGTGGACCTGGACCCGGACACCGAACGCGAGATCGAGGAAGCGGTTGCTGCGATGTCCGCCGAAGAGCTGCTGGCACCGCCCCGCCGCTCGGCGCTCCCGGCGAAGCGCGACGAAACGGCGCCGCAAGATGACCGGCGGCGCGGCCGCGTTCTCTCGGTGCGCGGTTCCGACATCTTCGTGGACCTGGGCGGCAAGAGTCAGGGGGTCATCAGCGCGGAACAATTTCCGGACGGGCCCCCCGCGGCGGGGACCGACGTCGAGGTCCTGGTGGACCACTACGACGCGGCCGAGGGGCTGCTCGTGCTGCGGCGGCCGGGCTCGGCACAAGAAGCCGACTGGTCCAACGTCCAGGAGGGGATGATCGTCGAGGGAAAGGTGACGGCGGCGAATAAGGGAGGCGTGGCCGTTGACCTGGGCGGTATCCGCGCGTTCCTGCCGGCCGGGCAGATCGATATCGTCCGCGTCCCCGACCTCGAGAGCCTGGTCGGCCAGACCTTGCGTTGCCAGGTGACCGAAGTGAACCGGCGGGAGAAGAACATCATCCTGAGCCGCCGGGCGATCCTGGAGTACGAACGGGAGCAGGCGCGCGAGAAGACCTGGGCGGAGCTGGCCGAGGGGCAGGTGCGCACCGGCACCGTACGCTCGGTGAAAGACTTCGGCGCCTTTGTCGATCTGGGCGGCATCGACGGCCTGGTGCCGGTGCGCGAGATGGCGTGGAGCCGGGTGGAAGACCCGAACGAGATCGTGCGGGCCGGCCAGCAGGTGCAAGTGCAGGTGCTCAAGGTCGATCGCGAGACCCGCAAGATCACCCTCGGCCTCAAGCAGCTCAAGGAGAGCCCCTGGGAAACGGCCCCCCAGAAGTACCCCGTCGGGACAACCGTGGCAGGCCGGGTGACCAAGCTCATGGAGTTCGGCGCCTTCGTCGAACTTGAACCGGGGGTCGAGGGGCTGATTCACATCTCGGAGCTGGCGCACCAGCGGGTGCGCCGCGTGAGCGACATTGTGCAGGAGGGGCAGCAGGTCGAGGTGCGCGTGCTCCGGATCGACCCCACGCAGCGGCGCATTGCGCTGTCGCTCAAGGCGACCACGCCGCTGCCGCAGGAGTCGGCCGAGCCGGAGGCGCCGGAGCAGGAAGAATCGCCCGCTGCGCC
>JBGPMX010000371.1:0-5562 GCA_041487215.1 Planctomycetia bacterium
ACCGGCCGCTCGGGCAGCCTGGTCATCCCGCTCGACGAGTTCTCACGCTACCACCGGTCGGGCACCGCCCAGCTCTGGGAGCGCCAGACGCTCACTCGAGCGCGGACGGTGTACGGCGCCGCCGATTTTGCCCGCGCCGTGGCCGACGCCGCCGAGACGGCGGCCTACGGCACGCCGTGGCAGCCCGCCATGGTCGGCGAGGTCCTCGCCGTGCGGCAGCGGCTGGAGGATTCACGGCCCGACCAGGACCTCAAGCGCGGCTTCGGCGGCATCATCGACATCGAGTTCCTCGTCCAGGTCCTCCAGCTCCGCCACGGACCGAGCGAGCCCGGCCTGCGTGGGGCCAACACCTGGCAGGCGCTCGATCGGCTGCACGCCGCCGGCTGGCTCGGCGACGACGACTACGCCTTCCTGCGTTCCAGCTACGACTTCCTGCGCCGCGTCGAGAGTCGCCTGCGCATGGTGCACAACGTCTCACGCGATGACCTGCCCGAGGACGTGGAGCAACTCGATCAGCTCGCACGGCGGCTGGGCTACCAGGCGGACAACGGCCGACCGGCCCACGAGCTGTTCCTCGACGAGTGCGCGCGCATCACCACGCACGTGCGCGAGACCTTCCTGCGCGTGATGGCGGAACAGCGGCATTAAGGGCCCGTGAAAAGAAAACTTGTACAATTGACCCACTTGAAAGAGAGAATTCGCCGCGGATGGAGTGTGGAGTGTGGTTCACGTCGCCCGACCCGAACGGCCATGAAGCTCGGCGGATTCTCTCTTTCAAGGCTGGCCCGGCCGCGTGAGCCCGCCGGAAATGGAGCAACTGCGGGCGAGCTCCGTGCACGAAGGTCGTTGTCGCTCCGAACTTTTCTCGCACAGCCTCACGGCCTTTCGATCGCGCAGTCGCTCCATTCGTAGGTCAATTCGTACAAGTTTTTTTTCGCGGGCCCTAAAGGCCCGTGTCAGGCATCGATCGCTTCGCAGGCCAAAACGGGAAGGACCAGGATCTTGCCGTCGCCGATGCGGCCCGTGCGCGCCGCCTGCACGATCCGCTCGGTCACCTCGCGCACCAGCCGGTCGGGGACCCAGGCCGAAATCTCGACCTTGGGCAGGAAGGCCAGGCTGTACTCGCTGCCGACGTAGCGCTCCAGGTACCCCTTCTGCCGCCCGTACCCCTTCGCCTCGGTGATGAGACATGCCTCGATGTCCAGCGCGGTGATCGCCTCGATCACCGCCTGAGCGCGGAACGGCTTGACCAGTGCGATGATCTGCTTCATGCCCGGTACCTCGGTGCACCCCCGCGCTACTTTACACGCGGGGTGAGCGCGGGCCTAGCCGATACCGCGTTGACTTTTGCCTGGAGCACTCGCAGAATCGATTCCTCGAGCGGGCGGGCCGGCGTGGCACCGCCCCGTCTCGCGCGAGAGGCGAACGGACTGGAGCGCTCTTATGACCCGCGCACGTGTGCTGTTCCTGGTCGCACTAACCCTGCCGCCGGCCGGCTCCGGCTGCTGGTGGATGCAGGAGGATTACACGCAGAGGATGACGGCGTCGCTCGCGACATGGAAGCAGCGGCAGGCGCTCGGCGAGCTGCTGGGGGATGCGGTGCGCGTGGCAGATGTCAATCTCTCGTACTGGCCGCCCCGCCCCACGCAGCCGGTCGCGGCGTCGAGTCCGGATTTCAACGCCGAGTTCCAGGGGGGGGACCCCCCGGTGGAAGTGATCATCCTGGTGACCACGACCGCAGGGCCCATCCAGGAGTTCGCGAATTCGGCCATCGCCCAGCTCACGGCCGCCGGAAAGGGTCCCAGCGAGCCGCCGCAGCGCACGGACGATCAGCAGATCCCCAGCATCTACGGCGGTGAGCTGACCTTTCAGCTCTACTCGGCGGCGGGGCAGCGCACGCTCGCCGCTGCCGGCGGCGCAGCGGCCGCTCCCGCCAACCCGACCCCGTATTACTGGTACCTCTACTTCCTGGAGGAGCCCCCGCAGCAGGTCATGGTCGCCTTCCTCTTCCCCGAGAGCCAGTACCAGCAGTTCAAGGAGGCGATGACGACGAGCCTGAAGACGCTGGCCGTCGGATCGCGCTACGGCGCGGCACAGGCGGGGGCCGTGCCGCAGAGCACGACCGGCGCCGCGCCGTCCGGGGCCGGCGCCCCGTCCAGCTTCTGAGCCATCGGTCTGGTTCAGGAGGCGGTCTTCACGAAGTCGGGCGGGGGAAGGCGCTGGCTGTTGATGTCGAGTGCTTCGAGGACGGCGATGACCTGATTCATCGGTTGCGCGGTGTCGTGGGCCCAGACGATCAGGTTCAGGTTCTCTTGGCCTTTACGGATCTGGTCCAAGATCTCGTGCAGGAGCTCACGGAGGTGGGCGAAGCGGCGGGGCAGCACACCGAAAGTCTTCTCGTCGAATTCGCGCCAGAAGATCTCGCCGCGCAGGTGCTGCACGAAGCGGTAGCGATAGAAGCCAAGCCAGTAGCTGCAGCTCCATTCGTGCAAGGCGTCATCCCCCAGATCGTGACACGCCTGCTCGCTCTTGATCCACTTGTAGGCTGCGGCCTCTTTTTTTGCTTCTTCGTAGACGCTCTGAAACACCATCGCATCCTCCGAATGAAGTCCGTTGTCGCGGGTCAACGGTCGGGACGATGCTCGGAGCGACCGAGTCACGATACGACCTCACACGACCCGGCCTCGCGCCTTCCCCACTCGGGCTCTGCTATACACCTTTATCGTACAGCAACTATTCGGTATGGTTCAAGATGGTTCAAGGCTGCTTCATGCAGGCGGCGTGTCGAGGCGGCGGCGGAACGCGGCCGCCGCCGCGCGGGGGTCGCTCGCCGCGGCGACGGCGCTCGCCACCGCCACCCGCGACGCGCCCGCTGCCCGGACCTCGTCCAAGCGATCGAGCGTGATGCCGCCGATCGCGAACGCCGGCAAGCAGATCTCGGCGCCGACGCGGCGCACGAGCTCCCGACCCGGGTGCTCGTCGAACCGCTTGGTCGGCGATGGGAACACCGGCCCGACGCCGATGTAGCTGGCGCCGTCCAGCTCGGCGCGGCGTGCCTGCTCGATCGAGTGGGTCGAGACCCCGACGAGCCCGCGCGGGCCCAGGATGCGGCGGGCGTCGCGCACCGAGAGGTCGTCTTGCCCGACGTGGACGCCGTCGGCCCCGGCCAGCCGTGCCAGGTCAGGCCGGTCGTTCACGATGAAGATCGCCCCGGCTCGCCCGGTCCAGTGCCGCAGCCTTCGCGCAGTCTCGAGCAGCTGCCGGTCGGTCCCGTGCTTCTCGCGCAACTGGATCAGATCGGCGCCGCCTTCGAGCGCCTCGCGCACGGTCCACTCCAGCCCGCCCGCGGCCGTGTCCGATCCGACCAGCACGCAGAGCGTCACGCCGTCGAGCGTGGCCCGGCGGGCGATGCCGAGCAGGGCCGCGCGCTCGAGCGTGTACAGCCGGTAGCGCAGCCGCTCGATCGCCTCGGCCATCGCCCGGTGCTCGACCTTGCCGAACTCCTCGAGACTGCGCAGCGCTTCCCCGACGCGTTTGAAGTTCGCCGCCACGACGTCGGCCAGTCCGGGGCGGAGCCATTCGGACTCGGTGCTCACGGTGGTCCCGACGTCGCCCAGCGTGTCGCGCGCCTCGAGCAGTGGGACGCCCGGCAGGCCGTCCAGCGCTTGCTTCAGCCCGTGGCGCATCTCCTTGAGCTCCGCGCTGAGCAGGGCGTCGGCGGCGACGAACCGGGCGTAGTCCTCGAGCACACGCAGCCCCTCGCGCGCGCGGTTGGCCGAAGCGTCCAGAATGCGGTACGTGTCCAGCGCTGCGACGCCATCGCTCAGTTCGAGGCGGTCAAACTCGGCCGGCAGCGGCTCGGTCTCGCTGCGGGCTTCGGCGTCGAGCTCGCTCAGCAGCACGGCCGCGTCGACGCCGCACCCGGCCAGCAGCGACTGGAGCTCCGGGGCGCTGCGCAGGAGCTCGCCAAGCAGCGCGTCGGTCATCGCGGGCACGTCGCGACCCCGTGCGATCGCACGGGCGCGGACCAGGCTCGCCGTGACGGTTTCGGAAAGGCGCGGCGGCTCGTGCTCGGCCGTCGGGTCCGGCGCTGGCGCGGTGGCGGGGGCAACGGTCTCCAGCAGGCCGCGCAGCCGGTCGAGCGGGAGCCCGCGTTCGGCCAGGAAGATCGCCGCACGGGACTCCTCCTGCTCGGCAATGGCCATGAGCAGGTGCGCCGCTTCCACGCGGGCCGCACCCGCGGCGCGGGCGCGGTCCAGCGCGGTTTCCAGGGCACGGCGCGCGGATGGGCTGAGGGGCTCGTGCATTCGAAACAGTGTCCCACGCGCGAAATCGACATTCAAATCGTTCCGATTAGAAGAGCTGTTTCGGTTGGGAGAGGGGGCCGTCGCGCTGCCTTGATTAGGGTGGGGGGTAGAACTAGAATGCCTAGGACACGTGACGCCAACGAGTTCTACGACGGCCCCGGCCGCCGTTCGACGACGGCCCGGCCGCTGCGGCAGAGCTCCCTGGCCGTGTGAGCGCGCCGGTCGGCCCCCATCCGTTGCTTGCCGGTCTTGCTCTTGCCTCCGCTGCGTCAGCCATGTTCGCGACACCAAGCCGGAGACAGCCCGAATGTACGAACGATTCACGGACCGTGCCCGCAAGGTCATGCAACTGGCCAACCAGGAGGCCCAGCGCTTCAACCACGAATACATCGGCACTGAGCACATCCTGCTCGGGCTGGTCAAAGAGGGGAGCGGGGTCGCGGCCAACGTGCTCAAGAACCTGGACGTCGACCTGCGCAAGATCCGGCTCGAGGTCGAAAAGATCGTGCAGAGCGGGCCGGACATGGTCACCATGGGCAAGCTGCCGCAGACGCCGCGGGCCAAGAAGGTGATCGAGTACGCGATCGAGGAAGCCAGGCAGCTCAACCACAACTACGTCGGAACGGAACACCTCTTGCTCGGCCTGCTGCGCGAGCAGGAGGGGGTCGCCGCCCAGGTGCTCATGAACCTGGGCCTGAAACTGGACGAGGTGCGAGAGGAGGTTCTCAACTTGCTCGGGCATGGGGCGGCGGAATCCGGCGGCGAGGGGGGCGAACGCGGTGGCGGCGGCGCCGCCAGCGGCCCCCAATCCAAGAGCACCAAGTCCAAGACTCCGGCGCTCGACAGTTTCGGCCGGGACCTGACCGAGCTGGCCCGGCAGGGGAAGCTCGACCCGGTGGTCGGCCGCGCCAACGAGATCGAGCGCGTGATCCAGGTGCTCAGCCGCCGTATGAAGAACAACCCCGTGCTGCTCGGCGAGGCAGGCGTGGGCAAGACGGCGATCGTCGAAGGGCTGGCGCAGCTCATCGTCGAGGCCAACGTGCCCGAGTTGCTGCGCGACCGCCGCATCGTGGTGCTCGACCTGGCCATGATGGTCGCCGGCACCAAGTACCGCGGCCAGTTCGAGGAGCGCATCAAGGCGGTCATGAACGAGGTGCGCCGCGCCAAGAACACCATCCTGTTCATCGACGAACTGCACACGCTGGTCGGCGCGGGCGGGGCCGAAGGGGCGATCGACGCTTCCAACGTGCTCAAG
>JBGPMX010000372.1:0-5559 GCA_041487215.1 Planctomycetia bacterium
AGGACTGCCCCTGGCGATCGACGCGCGGGATCGGGATGTCGTCCGCGGTGCCGACGATGCCGTCCGCGCCCGGATTGGCCTGGACCTGCTCCCAGTGCGGATCCGGCTGCGGGGGCGCGGCGGTGACGCTCACCGTCGTTCCGCCCACGTCCGCGAGTGATACGCTGTAGGGCTCGGGCATCCCCACGTAAACCAGGCCGCTCACGACCCAGGGATCGACCGTATCGCGGATGAGACGCACGCCGCGCACGTCGCTGGCCAGCACCGCGCGGTCGCGGGCGCCGACGAGCACCGCCTGGACCGATCGCGCCGCGTCGCTGAACTTGCGTTCGGCCAGCGCGCCCAGCACGCCGGGCAGCAGCGCCAGGGTCAGGAAGATGACGATCGCGATAACCACCAAGAGCTCGGTGAGGGTGAAGCCGGCCGGTTCGCCGCCGCCGCGCCGCGTACCGGCAACCGCTCGGCCCGCCAAGTCGAGCGCCCGTTGGGGAATCGACCCGCCCCGCGCCCCGCTTCGCAAGGGGGGGGCAGGGGGGGTTTGCAGCCAAACCGAGCGCGTACCGCCGCGCGGCGCCGCAACAAGACCGAATGGTGCCTGGGCTGTTGTTCGTGTCACGGCTCACCTCGCCCGCAAGTGGTGGTTGTCAAGGTTGTCTTTGTCCATGCCGTACCCCCCCTGGTCGGCGTTCGTGAGGCGGATTGCGCGGCTGTCCAGAAACAGCCCGTCGTCGGCGGTTCCGAGCGTGCCGTCGGGGCCGGGCGAGACGGGGTCGTCCAGGGTCCCCATCTGGCCGTCGCTGCCCGCGCCGTACGAGATCAAGCCGAAGCCGCCATCGGGACCCGCCGAGATGATGAGCGGGTAGGTGCGCGACGACTGCGGAGCGCTGCCCGCAAGGTTCGTGAGCGAGTGATAGAAATTCTCGAACGGCCCGCGGTTCATGGCCCACCAGCTCCCCGCCGTGCTCTCGGTAAGCAACTGGTTCGGGTCCGCCGCGTCGATCTCGGAACCGGGATTCTGCGCCGGGGACGAGTAGTGGGTCGGCCAGAGGAAGAACTGGATCGGGTTGCCCCACTTGTCAACGAACTCGGGCAGGCCGTCCTCGTCCGTGTCGGCCACCTCGCCGGGCGGGAACGCTTCCCCCTCGACGCCGGCACTTCCGCCGCCGGCGGCCGTCAGGATCATGTACAGGCATTCCGCGCGCGCGGTGGCCGGCGTGTGGTTGCAGATCTTGCGCGCGGGATCGTTGATCAGGCGCTGAAGAATCTGGTTATAGACGAGCGCGCCGGGCGGCAGGTCGGCGATGGTCTGCCCCGGGTAGTAGAAAGTGTCCCACTGCGCATAGACCTTGGGCGTGGCCGCGGAGCAGTCGACGATAAAGTTCTCGGGGAACTGCTGGCGCATCGCGCGCTTCTGCGCGATCACCTGGGCCCGGCTGGCCAGCGCGCCGGACATCACGTTGTCCACCGCGAGGGCCCGGACCGAGTTACGCTGCTCGTTGAACGCGCTCAGGCGCTGGTTGAGCTGGTTGTCGAGTTTCGCGATCAGAGCCTCGGTCGCCTTCGCCTTGGCGTGTTCGGGCAGCAGCATGAGCCCCCCGATGCTCACGGCGGCAATCAGCGCGAGGATCGCCAGCACGATGAGGATCTCGATGAGCGTCACGCCCGCCGCGTGGCACAGCCGACCGGTCGGAGGACCGGCCAGGCGGTCGCCCCGTCGCGCCGCGGTGCGTATCGTCTCGCGGGAGTATCGGCACCGGACCTCGAACATATTCGGTTCCTCGTCGCTGCCTGGGTTCGTGGAGCCCCGATGGGGCTCGGGTTAAACTGGTCTTCGGCGGATGTCGACCCCGCTCGTCACTGCTTGCCCGACGACAGCTCGGCGGGCGAGAAGTTCGCCAGGTTGTCCTTGTCCTCGTCGCTCGCATCGGACGGCAGCGGGAACTCGCCGCCGCTGCCGTACCCCCGGTTCGTTCCCGGCGAAATGATCTGGAAGGCGTCCGGCTTCCAGTAGCGCACCACCCAGCCGGCCGCGGCCGAAAGCGACGTGCCGATCGTGTACGGATTCGGGCCGGGGCTCTGGAGGTAGTAGGGTGCGCCCGCGCTGCGGGGCGGCGACGGGTAAGCCGCATTGAGCGGCCAGAGGACGCCGAAGTCCGCGCTGATCACCGGGACCCCGCTCGGCTCGGTCGCCAGGTTCAGGTCGTCCGGCCGGTAACCCGTGCCGTCGTACGAGCTGAAGTAGGCGTAGGCGGCGGTGCCCGGATTGCGGTACGGGGTCAGCTCGTAAAAGCCGTCCCCGTCGCGATCCTGCAGCCGTTCGCCCGGCAGCTCGTAGAACGGGCCATCGCGCCCCGCGCTAGGAACGACGGGCTGCGTCGGCCACTGCGGCGTCTTGCCGAACCCCAGGGCGCCGGGCGGGTACTTCTTGGGATCGAAGCCCACGCTGCCGGGGCGCTGCACGGTGCCCCCCGAATCCGTGTACTGGCCGGTGGGAATGCCGCCCAGGAAGAACACCAGGCACTCATCCCCCTGCAAGTACCACGGCCCGTTCTTGACGCCGTCCCCGTTCCAGTCGTAGAAGTCGTTGACGTCGATCGTGCCATCGCCGTTGATGTCGCCGATCTCGGCCGGGGTCACGGCCGTTCCGTCGGTGTGAATCCTCATCTGCGGCCAGAACCGGTTGATGTACTGGATGGAGAGCGTCTCGTCGAACACCGCGGTGCTCTGGTTGCCCGGGCCCACGAAGGGCGCGGCGCCGAAGGTGTACGCGCCGTCTTCGCGCAGGATGATCTGGCTCGGCGGGTAAGCGCCGTAGCGGTCCTTGAACCTCTGGAGCGCCCCGACCAGATTCTGGATCTCGGCGATCTCCGCTGCTTCCTTGCCACGGCGGAAGGCGCCGGCGATGACCGGCACCAAGAGGCCGATCAGGATGCCGATGATCACGATAACGACCATCATCTCGATGAGCGTGAAGCCGCTTCGGGCCGCGTGGCGGCGGGCCGCGGCGCGGCCGGCGAGCGTGCACTTGGACATGGTCATGGCACTCCCAGGCAGCGTTGAGCGTCGAGGGTTGGGCGTTGAGCGATCAGAGTCCAGCACCACGCACCTCCATCCAAAATCGGCAGCCGGCACAGTCGGCAGTCCACAGTCGCCTACACTCCGCGCGTACGGCGGACGGGTCCGGGCGCGCGGCCTCTTTCGCGGCCGCCGTGCCGGATGGCGTCCTTAGCGTCTCTCGTTCCCAGGAAATCCGCTCACTCCGGGCTGTTGAGCCTGGAGCGTTGATCGTTCAGACAGGCGAACCCATGTCCTCTCCGGTCTCGCCCACCCCTCTCCCCAACCCTCTCCCCCCAAGCGGGGCGAGGGGGCCAGGAATTACGCGCTGCTCCGACGGTTTACTCGAAACGGATCGCGCTTCCTCGACGAGATCCTTCGCTTGCTCGTTCCTCGCTTGGCTCAGGATGACAGCGCTGGCGCGCCCGGGCGTGGTACTCAGAAGCTCACCCCGGGGATCCTTCGCTGCTCGTTCCTCGCCGGCTCAGGATGACACCCTCGGTGGAGCCCCGGTCAACGATTCAACAACTCAACCATTCAACGATTCAACGTCTTGGGTTATCCGCTGAGCTCGGTGATCAGCTTGATGAGCGGCATGAACAGGGCGATGACGATGAAGCCCATCACGCCTCCCAGGAACACGATCATCATCGGCTCGAGCAGGCTGACCAGCGATTCGACCGCCGTGTCCACCTCCTCGTCGTAGACATCGGCGATCTTGTTGAGCATGGTGTCCAGGTCGCCCGTCTCCTCGCCCACGTCGATCATGTTCACGACCATGTCGTCGACCAGCCGCGACTCCTTGAGCGGCTGCGCGATCGTATCCCCCTCGCGGATGGAATCGATCACGCGCTGGAACGCGCGTTCGAACACGGCGTTGCCCGCCGTCTCGCGCACGATCGACAGCCCCTCCAGGATCGGCACGCCCGAGGCCACCAGGGTGCCCAGCGTGCGCGTGGTGCGTGCCACGACCGTCTTCTCGATGATCCGGCCGAAGACCGGCATGTGCAGCTTCACCCAGTCGACGACGTACGCGCCGCTGCGGTTCTTCTTGAGCAGCTTGATGAACAGCCAGAAGGCGATCGGGAAGGCCGGGAGGACGTAGAAGTAATCGACCACCCAGTCGGAGACGTCGATGACCACCTGGGTCATGGCGGGCAGATCGACGCCGAAGTCCTCGAAGATCTTTTTGAACTTCGGGATGATGAAGTACATGATGAAGCCGACGATGGCGGTGGCGACCAGGATGACCACCGCCGGGTAGACCATGGCGCTGGTCACGCGGCGTTTCAGGCTCTGGGCCTTCTCTTTGAACTGGGCGAGCCGCTGCAGGATGACCTCGAGTGCGCCGCCCGCCTCGCCGGCCTTGACCATGTTCACGTAGAGCCGGTCGAAGCACTTGGGGTGCTTGGCGAACGCCTCGGAGAGCGTGCAGCCCGACTCGATGTCCTCCACCACGTCCATGAGCGAGTTCTTGAGCACGCCGGGCTTCATCTGCCCCTCGAGGATCTTCAGGCTGCGCAGCACGGGCAGGCCGGCGTCCTGGAGCACCGAGAACTGGCGGGTGAAGGTGCAGAGCGCCTTGGTCTTGACGCCGCCGATCGTGAACGACTTGCCCTTCTTCTTGGGCCTCTTGTCGGCGGCCTTCTTCTGCTTCTTCGTCTTCGCGGTGATCTTGGTGACGAAGTAGCCCATCTTGCGGATCTGTGCCTGGGCTTCGTCTTCGGACGCGGCTTCCACCGTGTCCTTCACCTCGGCGCCGGTCGAATCCATCGCTTCGAACTGGAAGGTTGCCATATCCGTGTCCTAGCTTGCTTCTTAACTACAGCACCCGCCCGCAACCCGCGTGTCCGTTGTCAGTCGTCCGTGGTCCGTGGTCTGCCGCCCCAACGCCTTCTCGGCTTTACGAGCCCCCGACACTCGGGGACAACGGACAACGGACACTCTTACGACTCGTCATCGACCACCGTCTCGCGGACGATCTCGTCAATGGTCGTGCCGCCGACGTAGATCGCACCCAGCCCGGCCTCGCGCAGCGTGACCATGCCGCCGCGCCGCGCGGGGGCACGGAGCTGGTCGGTCGAGGCGTCGTTCATGACCAGGTCGCGGATTTCGTCGTTGAACACCATGAGCTCGTAGATCCCGGTGCGCCCCTTGTAGCCGGTGTTGTTGCAGCGCTCGCAGCCGCGTCCGTAGAAGAACGTCTTGCCCTTCACGTCCGACGGCTTGAGGTTGATCTCCATGAGCATCTCGGGACTCGGCTCGAACTCGGTGCGGCAGTCCGCGCAGATCTTGCGCACCAGCCGCTGCGCCAGGATGCCCTCGATGGTCGCCGTGATCAGGAACGTGGGGATCCCCATGTCGCGCAGCCGCGTGATCGTGCTCGGCGCGTCGTTCGTGTGCAGCGTGCTGAACACGATGTGCCCGGTGAGTGACGCCTGCACCGCGATCTGCGCGGTCTCGAGATCCCGGATCTCGCCGACCAGGATTTTGTCCGGGTCCTGG
>JBGPMX010000373.1:0-5547 GCA_041487215.1 Planctomycetia bacterium
AAGGGGGGGAAGGGGGGGTATCAGCTCCCCCGTGTCCCAACGTTTCGGTGGGATAGCTGGTCGGCACCGGGCGCGCAGCGCAGCTGAAATGCCCGTGACCCGCGACCGTTCTTCTGGCCCTCCGCTCTCCGCTCTGGCTCTGGACTCTCGACCCTGGACCCTCGACTCTTTGGCTATTGCGCCTGCGCGTCGTCTTGCCAGAACCCCAGCGGGTTCCCGTCGGGATCGGCGACGACGGCGTACCAGCCCATCGCTCTCACGGCGGCCTTGTTCACGATGATTCGCGCTCCTTCGGCGACCGCGTTGTTGAGGAACGCGTCGATCTCCTCGACGCGTACCGAGTTGATCACGGACTGGCGCGACGGGGAACGCCGCGTGATGGCGCCGTCGATGCCGGGCCCGTCGCCGGTGCGGCATATCCAGTAGTCGAAGCCCTCGACCGGGACCTTCGCGATCTTCCAGCCCAAGAGCGTGGTGTAGAATTCCGCGAGCTTCTGCGGATCGCCCGCGGGGATCTCGAAGTGCACCACGCGGTTGCCGGCCATGCTTCGCTCCTCAGCGCACGCCGGCCAAGAGCTCGATGACCAGCTGATCGAGCCGCTCGTACTGCAGCCCCTTCGTTGCCAGCGGCTCGACGTTCGGATAGCCGTACGCTTTGAGCGCGGCGGCGTTCGGCTTCGAGTACTGGGCCATCTTCTTCTCGAGCCCGGCGTCGCGCACGCGGATTTCGCCGAGCAGCTGCTGGATCTCGCGGTCCGTGTTGAACTGCCGCACCTTGTCCTTGAGGATCATGTAGCTGCGCATGCAGCCGGCCGCGAAGTCCTTGACTCCGTCCAGGTCCTCGGTGCGGTACGCGTGCGCATCGAAGTGCCGCATGCCGGGCCAGCGCGTGTCCTCGAGCAACTTCACGAGGAAGAAGGCCCCCTTGAAGTCCTCGGATCCGAACCGCAGGTCCTGGTCGAACCGCCCCGGCTTCTGGGCATTCAGGTCGATGTGGAACAGCTTGCCGGCGTCGAGCGCCTGCGCGACCGCGTGGGTGAAGTTGAGCCCCGCCATGGTCTCGTGCGCCACCTCGGGGTTGAGCCCCACCATTTCCGGGTGGTCCAGGGTGGTGATGAAGCCGAGCATGGCGCCGGTGCTGGGCAGGAAGATATCGCCGCGCGGCTCGTTCGGCTTCGCCTCGAGCGCGAACTTGAGGTCGTGCTTCTGATCGATCGCGTACTCGCAGAGGAAGTTGATCGATTCGCGAAACCAGCGCAGGCCATCGCGGCCGTCTTTCGACGCGTCCACCTCGGTCCCCTCGCGGCCCCCCCAGAAGACGTAGATCTTGGCGCCGAGCTCGACGCCCAGGTCCATCGCGTGCATGGTCTTCTGGATGGCGAAGGCGCGTACGCGCGGGTCGTTCGAGGTGAAGGCGCCGTCCTTGAAGATCGGGTGAGAGAACAGGTTGGTGGTGGCCATCGGCACCTTGAGCCCGTTGTCGGCCAGCGCCTTCTTGAACTCGCGCACGATGCGGTCGCGTTCCGTAGCGCTCGCGCCGAACGGGACCAGGTCGTTGTCGTGCAGGTTCACGCCGTGCGCGCCCAGGTCCCCGAGGATCCCGAGCCAGCGTTTGATCGAATCCAGGGTTGGCAGCGGACGCACCGGCTCGCCGAACGGATCGCGGCCGGGGTTGCCGAACGTCCAGAGACCGAAGGTGAAGTTGTCGCTCTTCCGTGGCGTGAACCGATCGGCCGGCTTCTCCGCGGGGCGTGGTTTTTTCTTTTGGGTCACAGTCGCCATGCTGGGTGAACTCCTGGCAAGAAAAGGACTACCGCCATGCACGCGGCCACGACGAAGCACCGCATGAATGCGGGCACTACGAACGGTATGCGAGCGAAGTATTGCTCCAGGGTTTTTCCAATTCATCGGCGTTTTCTGGAATCCGGACCCCTCTCCCGTTGATGGATCCGCGGGAAAGGGGAGGGTGAGGGCGCCATGCAGCCAAGCGTCTGGTTGGAGTCCCGGCTTTAGCCGGTAGCTATGCGTGAGAGCCGTTGGTTGCAGCGATGAGGACCGGCTAAAGCCGGGACTCCAACACGCAGCCAAGCAACTCCGTCACAGTCGAGAGACTGCCCCTCACCCTTCCCTCTCCCCCGTATGATCCATGAGCGCGGGGGCGACGGGACCGCCCATGGGGAAGCCGTGAACGGGAAAGCTCACTCGAACGAACAGTCCCCTCACGTGCTCACCGGCGCGAGCTCGCTGATCGCCTCGATAATCGTGCGGCAGAACGCGGGGAGGTCGTCCGGCTTGCGGCTCGTGACCAGGTTGCCGTCGCGCACCACCTCTTCGTCCACCCATTCAGCGCCCGCGTTCACCACGTCGTCCTTGATGGCGAAGAAGCTGGTCGCGCGGCGGCCCTTGAGAGCGGGGGTCGAGCAGAGCACCCAGGGCCCGTGGCAGATGGCCGCCACGACCTTGCCCTGCTCCGCCATGTCGCGCACCAGATCGAGCATGAACGAGGAGCGGCGGATGAAGTCGGGCGCGAAGCCGCCGGGGATGACGACCGCGTCGAAATCGTCCGCCGACACGTCTGCCGCCCCCGCGTCGCTCTTGGCCGAGTAGCCGAGCTTGCTCGGATAGGTCTTGCCCGCTTCGGGGCCGATCAACATGACCCGCGCCCCCGCCTCGCGCAGCCGGTACACCGGGTACCAGACCTCGAGCTCCTGGTACTGCTGCTCCACGAGCACCGCGACACGTTTTCCCTCGAGTTCCAGCATGGGTTGGTCCTCCATCGCAAGAGTGTTTCAGGCCGCCTCGGGGGCTCGGGCGAGCTCCTCGGAGCGGAACCAGTTGATCGTCTCTCGCATGCCCTGCTCGAAGTTCCAGCGTGGTCGGTAGCCGAGCTCGCGTTTCGCCTTCTCGCAGCTGAAGCCGAGGTTGAGGCCGAGGAATTTCACGCGGGCCTTGTTCACCAGCGGCGCCTCGGTGGCGCCGCGCAGACGCGCGATGCCCTCCATCACGCCGGCCAGGAAGCGCGCGACGCCGAGCGGGATGCGGCGGGTCGGAGCCGGGTAGCCGGCCAACTCGGCGGCGGTGCCGATGAAGCGCCGCTTCGATGTCGACTCATCGTCGGTCAGGTTGTACGTCTGCCCCACCGCCTCGGACTTGGCGATTGCGAGCAGGATGGCGTCGACGAGGTTGCCGACGTAGATCGAGTTCATGGCCTGCTCGCCGCTACCGAAGTAGCGGAAGCGGCCGATGCGGATCGACTCGAGCAGCCGGGGGATCACCGTGCGGTCCCGCGCGCCGTAGACGAAACCCGGGCGGAGCACGGTGACCGGCACGCCGCGGCTGCGCTGGTACTCGAGCGCGAGCTTCTCCGCCTCGACCTTCGTCTGCGTGTAGCCATCGATGTGCCGTTCGGGCAAAGGCACTGATTCATCGGTTCCGAAGTGGTCGCGCGCCTCGTAGACGCCCAGCGAGCTCACGTGCACGAACCGCTCAAGCGGCCGGGCGGCGGCCGCGTCGAGCAGCGCGCGGAGCGCCCCAACATTGACCCGGCGGTACTGCTCGACCGCTCCCCAGTCGCCGACCATCGCCGCGCAGTGCACGATGACTTGCACGCCCTGGACGGCGCGGGTCACAGCCGCCGGGTCGGTCACGTCGCCGACCACCTTCTCGACGCCCCAGCGGTCGATCCACCGGGTGTCGCTCGACGGCCGCGCGATCGTGCGCACCCGGTGGCCGTCGCCGATGAGGCGCTCGGCCACGTGGCTGCCGACGAAACCGGTCGCGCCGGTTACCAGACACGTCTTCATAGCTGCTCGCTTGCTCTTGGGTGCACGCTCGGCCCCGCACACCGCACACCGATGCCAGGGGGCATTCTAACTCGCGCACGGGTCGGGGGGGAGACGCAGCATCCGCGGAGTCGGCTTACCACGCCCGCAGCGGTGCCCGTCTCCTACCTTGTTTCCTTCGAGCACCCGGCGACGCCCGCGAGCGGTTAGAATGCCGCTCGTGCCCCGTCGCTCTGGGTTGGTGAGCCGTCGGGCTTTACGCCAGCGGTTCCCGGCGGGGCTGGCCGCGGCGGAGATAGACGCGCCGGGGTAGACCCGGCGGCTCGCTCGATGCGCCGGGGATAGGCCCGGCGGGGCTCCCGTCGCGCCGTTCCAGCCGGCGGGGGTAGACCACGCCGCTCGCTGTTCGGGGGAATGCCATGTTTGCAACGCGCGGCGGGACGAGGATCTTCTACGAGGTGGCGGGCGAGGGGCCGGCGATCGTCTTCGTGCACGGGCTCGGGGGGACATCGAACGTCTGGCACGCGCAGCGCGTCGGGCTGGCGAAGTACTTCCGCGTGATCACGCTCGATCTGCCCGGTTCGGGGCGGTCCAGCCGCACCACGGAGGGGCATTCCATGGACGGCTGGGCGGACGACGTACTGGCGGTGGCCGACGCGGCGGGGCTGGGGCGGCTCGTGCTGGTCGGTCATTCCATGACCACGGTGCTGGCGCAGCGTTTTGCCGTGCGGCACGCCGCGCGCGCCGCGGGCATCGTGCTCTGTGGCCCGCTGACCGAGCTGGCGCCGCCGGCCCAGGAGGTGTTCCGGAAGCGCGCGGAGCGGGTAATGGCGGAGGGGATGATCGCAGTCGCCGACGGCGTGCTGGCCGGCGCGCTCACCCCGGCAACGCGCGAGGCGAACCCCGCGCTGGCGGGACTCTACCGCGAGCTCCTGCTGGCCAACGACCCGGCCTGCTACGCCGCGCACTGCCGTGCGCTTATCGCCGACTCGGCGCGCGCGGACCAGCCGGAGATCGCCTGCCCGACGCTCATCCTGCTGGGCGATCAGGACGGCGTCACCCCGCTCAGCCTCATCCAGCCGATCGCCGCCGCCATCCGCGGCTGCCGGCTACACATCATCCCGGCCACCGCGCATCTCACGATGCTCGAGCGTCCGGAGCTGTTCAACGCGGCCCTGGTGGAGTTCTGCTCTTCCCTGCCGGCGTTAAATTGGTAAACTCCGCCCCCCCCGGTACGGTGGGCACGGAGCGGAAGCATGGCCATGGACGGCGCCACTGGCGTGAAGCTTGCGCGGCCGAGCTTGAGCGAGCGACTGGAAGCCTCGCTGGGGCGGCCGTTAGCGCGGCGGTCGCTTTTGGCGGCGGTGGCGTTCTTTTCGCTGGCGCTCGGGCTCGGTTCGATCGGCCTCTGGGGCGCGCGCGAGAGCCGCCTGGCCGCGTGCGTGAGCGATATCCTGCGCGAGGGGAACTGGCTGCTGCCGAATCTGTGGGGCCGGCCGCGTCTCGAAAAGCCGCCGCTTCCCTACTGGATCGTCGCGGCCGCGCCGCTCCTGACCGGCCGTTTCAACGAGTGGACGCTGCGCTTGCCCGGCATCCTGGCGGCCCTGGTCGTTGTGGGGTCGGTGTACCGGCTGGGGGCGGCCGCCGGACCGCGCGTCGGACTGCTCGCCGCTCTCTTCCTGCTCACATCGTTCTACTTCGTGAGCGAGCTGCGTCAGCCGAGCAGCGATCTGTTCCTGACCGCTTTTTCGAGCGCCGCGCTGGC
>JBGPMX010000374.1:0-5542 GCA_041487215.1 Planctomycetia bacterium
CCGCATCCCTCTCCCCGGCATAGTCCATGAGCGCGGGGGCGAGGGGGCCGCAACCCGGGGAAGACGCTGGTGGATGCATGAGGACTGCCGACTTCGAGTGATACGTGCGCCCGGTTTTGGTGGTGGTATGATGGACCCGGTACCAGCCGGCGAGGCGTCATGCCGCTCTTCTACGCGGACAGTATCTTTCTCGATCACTGCACGGGCCCGGGGCATCCGGAGCGACCGGAGCGGGTCGCGCGCACACTCGCCCACCTGGACGCGGCCGGGTTGCTCGTGCAGCTGACCCGCGCGCCGTTTGCGCCGCTCGCCGAGAGCGCCATCCTTGGCGTGCACAGCCATGAGCACGTCCAGAAGGTGCGTGCACTGGCCGAGCAGGGCGGGGGCAACATTGATCCCGACACGGTGGTCTCGCCGCGCAGTTACGAGGCCGCATGCGCCGCCGCCGGGGCGGCGGTGGCGGCAAGCGACGCCGTGATCACCGGTACGGACTCGCGTGCGTTCTGCCTGGTCCGTCCGCCCGGGCACCACGCGACCCGCTCGACGCCCATGGGCTTCTGCTTGTTCAACAACGTGGCGCTCGCGGCCGTGCACGCGCTCACCCGACACGAGCTCGGGCGCATCCTGATCGTGGACTGGGACGTGCACCACGGCAACGGCACGGAGGAGATCTTCTATGCCGATCCGCGCGTGATGTTCTTCTCGATCCACCGCTCTCCCTTCTACCCGGGCACGGGCGCGCGCGGCGACACCGGCACGGGGCCGGGCCTCGGTTTCACACGCAACGAGCCGATCGCCTTCGGCACGCCGCGCTCCGAGTACCTCGCACGGTTCCGAGCGGCTTTGGGCGATGTGGCGGACAAGATCCGGCCCGAACTGGTGCTGATCAGCGCCGGCTTCGACGCGCATGCCGCTGATCCGATCGGCTCGCTCGGTCTTGAGATCGAGGACTTCGTCGCCATGAGCGAATCCGTGCTGGACGTGGCCCGCGTTCACGCGGCGGGGCGCGTGGTGGGTCTGCTCGAAGGCGGCTACAACCTGACGATGCTCGCCGGCTCCGTCGAGGCGCACCTGAACGTCTTGCTCGAGCACCCCTGAAGCGTCTCATGCGACGGAACGGCGTCGAACAAGTTTCGTCAAGTGTGTGACACGTACGCCAGGCTTTCCAGCCTGACAACACCCGCCACCGCTCTAGGATCAGGCTGGAAAGCCTGACGGACGCAAAGAATCCGACGTGGCTGCTGACTTCCCACCGCTCCAGATCCTCTACGAAGACGGCCCTGTGGTCGCCGTCAACAAGCCGCCGGGCATCCTTACGCAAGGGGTGCCGCACGGCATCCCGACGCTCGAGGCGCAGGTGAAGGCGTATCTCAAGGAGCGTTACCACAAGCCGGCGAACGTCTACCTCGGCGTGCCGCACCGCCTGGATCGGCCGGTATCGGGCGTCATCGTCTTTGCGCGGAACTCGAAGGCCGCGCGGCGGCTGGCCGAACAGTTCCAAGAGCGCCGGGTGGAAAAGCTGTACTGGGGAATTGTCGAGGAGAGGCCCGATCCCCCCGCCGCTCGCCTGGTGGACTGGCTGGTCAAGGATCCGGATGATCCGCGGGTGCGCGTCGCCGGCGCGAATGCCGGTTCGGTTGCCCCGGTTGGCGACGACGGGGCAGCGGGGGAATCGCCGCGGGGCAAGCCGCCGCCCCGGCTCGCCGCGCTCGCGTACCGCACGCTGGCGGTGGTGCACGGCGGCACGCTGCTCGAAATCGAGCTGGAAACGGGTCGCACGCACCAGATCCGCGTGCAGCTTGCCAGCCGCGGCTGGCCGATCGCCGGCGACTTCCTTTACGGAGCCACGCGCGCCGTGGGACCGGCCCGGTCGGCGGATCCGCGCTCGGAACCGATCGCCCTGCACGCGCGACGGCTCGCGTTCCTGCATCCGATCCGCTACGAGCCCGTCGTGCTGACCGCGCCGCTCCCGCATGTCTGGGAGCCGCTCGGTATTTCGCAACCATGGCGTTGCCGGCCCGAATGACCCCGACGGGATTTGAACCCGTGTCGCGGGCTTGAAAAGCCCGTGTCCTGGACCTGGCTAGACGACGGGGCCACGAGCCCGAATATAGACCACCGTTCGGCGCAGCGTCAACCGGCCGGGGCAGCGAGCTGCGCGGCCGCGATCGCCCTGGCCCGTGAAGGAAGAGCGGAGTCGTGCGCCGGCGCGCGGGGCTACGCGGCGGCGGCCGGTGCCTGGGGCGACCCGCACACCGCCGCCATGATCCGCTCAAAGTCCTCGTTCGATGCGAACTGGATGACGATCTGTCCTCGGTCCTTGGCGTGCATGCGGATCTCGACGTAAGCGCCGAGCCGCTCGCGTAGCCGCCCCTCGAGCTCCACGACGTGGCTCGTCTTGTGCGGGCTGGTTCGCCGGGTTCCCCGCGCGCTCGGCTCGCGCTCACTCGAGACGATCGCTTCCACCTGGCGCACGGAGAGCGATTCGACGATGACACGCTGGCAGATCTCGTGCTGCCGGGTGGGCGAGCTCACGGCGAGCAGCGCCCGTGCGTGGCCCTGGGCGAGCTTGCCTGCCTCGACCGCCTGCTGGATGGCCTCAGGCAGCTCGAGCAGCCGCACGAAGTTGCTGACGGTCGAGCGATCGATGTCGAGCCGCGCGGCCAGCTCGTCTTGGGTCGATCCGAAGCGCTCGACGTAGTCCCGGAACGCGCGTGCCTTCTCGATCGCGTTGAGGTCGGTCCGCTGCAGGTTCTCGATGATCGCGAACTCGAAGACCTGGTGGTCCTCGGCCTCGACCACGTGCGCGGGCAGCTCGGCCAGCCCCGCCTCCTGCGCGGCGCGCAGCCGCCGCTCGCCGGCGATCAGCTGGTAGCGCTCGCCCACGCGGCGCACGATGACCGGCTGGAGCACGCCGTGCTGCCGCACGCTCTCGACCAGCCCCGCCAGCTCGATGGGATCGAAGGTCCGCCGCGGCTGGTACGGGTTGGCATCGACCTCGCCGATCCGGACATGCACCAGTTCGGCATCGGCGTCGGCCGTCGCCGTCTCTCCGGCCTCGTCCGGCGCGCCCGGCTCATACGACCGACCGAACAGGGCATCCAGACCGCGTCCCAACCTCCGCTTGTTCATGGCTCGTACCTCCTTGGCAGCCCGCCGCCACGCTCGGCGACCGGGTCTCTTGTCGCTCGTGGAGAACGCATCCTTGCTTCGGATCGAGTGGGGGCGAGATTGTACCCGAAGGCCGCAGCCCGACAAGGCGAGTCGCCCAAGCTTGGGGGTTGACCGGTTGACCTGACGGGATCCGGGAGCCGGATGTTTAACCCCTGCCCCAACGGGGCGGGCGCCTGAGATGACGCATGGCGTGGCGGTGTCTGGCACGGACGCCGTTGGCGTGCCGGTCCCATCTTTTTCACGTGGAAGCTCAGTCCAGGACGAGCCGCGCGAAGCGATCCACACTGCGGTCTCCGACCCGAAAATCCGGTACCCGGTCCGGATCCGTGCCGCGATCGAACGTGGGACTCAGGCAGTCCTCGACCAATGCGCCGGGATCCGAGTGCACCACGTTCACGCGCAGCGGCTCCGGCTCGCCGCTCGGCTCGAGCGGGATGTCGAACTCGGTGACCCAGTCATGGTTCATGCGCCGGCTAGAGACCGTCCAGGTCGCTGGGTCGGAACCCTCCACAGTGGCATCGCCCGAGCGGGCATGGTTCCCATCGATGCTGACCAAGAACGCCTGCCGGCGCCCGTGGGCCGCCAGCAGCACACGTACATGGCGGCGCCGGACCAGCGACGCGAACTCGTCCGGCTCCTTCTTGGGAGCTGTCACCTCGTCGCGCGCCTCGTGATCCTGCACGCGTACTGTAAGCAGAAGTCTCTTGCCGTTGTGCCGGAACAAAACCGTGGTGGGCAGCGCGGCCCGCCCCCGACCGTCTGCACGCACGAGCGGGTAGGCTCCGGCCCCGGCGGGCGGATCGCTCTCGCGCGCCGGCCCCACGGCTTGCCGGGCCGCGTGCACCGTGCGATCCGGCCAGAGTTTCAGGGGGGCGAAGTCGATCGTGCGGTTGCGAAAGCGCTCGTCCATCAGCTCGAGCCGCATACCGGGCAGGGTCTCGCCGAAACCGTGACGCAGATCGATCGCGATCGGCAGAACCAGCGGCTGGCCCGGCTCGAGCCGGACCGGAACGCCGCTCGCATCCGTGCCAGCGGGCATGCGCCAGGACAGGCGGCCCGCCACCGGAACTCGGAACCGGTGGGGAATCGATAGCTGCTGAGCAATCTGCACGCCCGCACCGCTCGGGAAGCTCTCGGCGACGACCGTAACCGGCTGAGCCTCGAGGGCACCACGAATGGCATGTTCCAGCTCGTACCCCTCGAACGCACAGAACTCCGGCGGAGGCGTCGCGTCCTTCGTGAGCGTGAACTGATCGAACTCGCGCCCGTCGAGGTCGATGGCCCGACCCCGGATTTCCGTGTCCGTCAGATTCAGCTCGACGATGTGGTGCGTCGACCGCTCGGCGGCGACATACGAGCGATCCCTGGTGCGGTACAGCGGCGCCGCGCCCCCGCCGGTCGTCAGGTGCAAGATGCCGCGCGGCGGCGCATTGCCGAGCGAGCCGATCGGCCAGCTGCGGTAATAAAAGTGGTCGTGGCCCGTGAGTACCAAATCCACACCGCACCGCTCGAACAGCGGACACCAAACCCACCGCGCGGGATGAATGGGCCGCGTGTCGTGGGCGCTGAAGAGCGGGTGATGGAACGCCACCAGGGTCCAGCGCGCTGCCCGGTGTGCGGCCAGGTCCTGTTCGAGCCAGCGATACTCGTCTGAATCCCGCACATTGTCGTTCCAGGCGCTGGAGTCGAGCACGACGATGTGGGCGTTGCCGAAGTCAAAGCTGAAGTACCGCTCGTTGCCGGGCAACGCGAAGTACTCGAAGTAGTGACTCGCCGCTTCCTCGTGGTTCCCCAAGGCCGTCACGATCGGGATGCGGGACAGCAGGTCCGCGAGCGGGTCGAAGAACTCGCGCTTCCACAGCACCCGGTTCGTTCCTCGTTCCACCTGATCGCCGGTGTGCAGGATGAGATCGGGGGCGCACTCGGCGATCCGCTGCGCCGCCCGCGCGTGCCGCTCGGGGTACGACCGCGAATCACCGTACACGACGAGCCGGCAGGGTTGGTTCGGCTGCGGTGCCGACCGGAAACGGGCAAGGTCCGACTCCGCCTCGCCGCACCGCACACGGTAGAAATACTCCGTGCTCGGGGCCAGGCCGGTAACCCGCAGCTCATGCACGCGACGCGGCTCGCTCTCGCGGACAATCCGGTCCAGTTCGCGCGTCGTCCCGTACCGGACCTCGGCAGCCGCCGGCTCGGTCGTTTCACACATCACCGTCACCGCGTCGCGCTCGGGACGCTGCAGGTAGGGCGGGATGTGAAACGCGGCCGGGCTCTGCCAGGCAACCAGCACGCAGACGGCCGCGACACCATTCATGACCATTCAGGCTCCTCGCTCACGTCGTTCGCCGGGAGAACGGCCGGTTCCACG
>JBGPMX010000375.1:0-5530 GCA_041487215.1 Planctomycetia bacterium
AGGTAGACATTGTCGCGGCGGAAGGCGCCGATGCCGGAATTGACCGGCGGGTCCACCAGGTTGGTGGCCTTGCTGACAAAGAGGACGAAGTGGCCATCGGGGCTGATCTGCGGGCTATTACCGCCGGCGTCGGCACTGGCGTCACCGGCCGCGTCCACGCTGATGAGGCTCACTCGCCCTGTGCCGCGGTCATACAGGAAGACGTCGCTGACGCCGTTGAAATCGTTCGGCACCAGGTTGGGGGCGCTGCTCTCGAAGACAACCAACTGTCCGTCGCCACTGATGCTCGGCAGGCTCGAGCTGCCGGAACCGCCATCGCCCCAGAAGCTCGGATCGCTGATCGTGACCGGCTGGAGCGACAGCAGGGTGCGTTCTTCGAGCAGCTCGAACAGCGGTCGGCAGGCCTGCGAGTGCCGGGCTTGGCTCCGGCGCTGAACGGGTTTGCGGGTCCGGCCGGCAACATAGGGAGGGCGAAACATGGTGTCGCTCCTCGGAGTCCGAACCATCTCTCGTCAGAACCAGGGCGCTGCTTCTGGAGCGATCTGGCCACTCCATCGGACGAGGCGCGTCCTGAACCAGTGACAATCTGCCGCCCTCGCGCCGCCGCGGCGGGGCCAAGACCGGGGAGCGTACCATCTTATAGAGGGGGCTCCCCATCGGCGACAGAATATTCAGTGGCAGGTCGCGTATGCGTTTCGGAACTGACTTGTGGTGTGAGCAAATCGGCAAGCGTTGGGGCCTGGAGTCCACGCTTCGGCCCCCGAAACGCCCGAAGCAGCCAGCCATGCAAGAAGTGCCTGCCCAGAAGCAGTCATCGCAACGATAAACGACTCCCGACCGAACGAAACCAGCCGACCACGGCTTCGGGCTATTTTGCTTCAGCGGAACCATCTTCATGAATGACAATCGTCCGCCTGTCATGGCCGAGAGCGAAAGTCTTTTCACCAACCTGCAGTTCGTGTCCCTGCTCGAGAACCTTCACCGTATAGCTTCCGCCCCCCAGTCGAATGGTCTACTTCAGCAGCTCGCGCAGTGCTTTCATCAAAACCGCGTCCACCCGGGGCGACACGCGCGATACGATACCCGTTTCGTAGCCGCCCTGAGAATAAGCAATCTCGGTGCCAATATAGCCGGGTCCGTAGTCCCCATAGGCCGCCATCAGCACGGGGCTCGTGGGCAGCAGCTCTTGAGCCGCCAGCTGGTACTCCACAAACAGCTCGCCCGGCATGTGCAGCACATACGCCGGACCAAGGCGCAGGCAGCCGATCTCGATCGCATGACCAGACCGCACTCGCTCGAGCCACGCCAGATCCGTAGCGGCGCGGATCCGATGGCGCAGCTCGCGCTGGCGATCGGCCAGCTCCGTTTGCAATGCCGCTTCGTCGAACCGATCGCTCAAGGGCAGCCTCACCTCACAACTGCCCCAGCGGACGTCGGCCGCCTGGATGGGCAGCCTGGTAGTGGCGTCCCAAGCGGCCTTCATGCCGGCCGCCAGCCGCCCGGCAAGCAGCGGGCGGTTGGCCGGCGCGCCGTCGTTGTATTTGCCCGCCGCCACGTTGCCCCCCGCGCCGTCAAAGTGGATGTGTGCCACCCCGGGAAGGGCCTGCTCGCAGAGCGCTCGAGCCATGCCCACGAAGTCCGCGCTGACGCCGCCCTCACCGTAATAGCTCTGCGGATGCGTGGCATAGTAGCTGAGCACGGCGATAGGGTCGGGGCCGTCCCAGAAGCTCACCAGCTGCACATAAGGGTCAATGGTGCCCTCCGGCGCCGCTCGGGCCGCTTCGTCGCGGCAGGAGCTGTAGCGCACGTAACGCACTTTGCCGTCGGGCCCGAGCACGCGGCGGTTCGACGCCACCTGTTCCACCTTGCCGCGGCCAAACCCCACGTGCGTCACTCGACGCGGCCGGCGCACCGCTTGCTGAACCGCTTCCGCCGTTCGCGCGATGGCCTGGCGCGCGAACGAGACGTCGAACATACTGCCGGCGAGTCCCTGGTCCGAGAGCAGCTTGGCAGCCAGAAAATCGCACCCAGGCGCGTCATGCTGGTGCAGCGTGTGCACCATGACTCGATCCACCGTCGTGCCCGCCGCGTCGGCCAGCGCCTTTCGCCAGGCATCATGCCCTTCGTTAGCGATGCCGACCCAATCGACCGCGCACAGGACGATGGGAGATCCAGCGCTCAGGAGCACCACTCCGCGGGCCGTCAGCCGGTCTACAATCTGCTTCGCCGCTTCCACAGCCCCGTCGCACAGCGGACTGCCCAGCGGCGGAGTCACATCCGCCTGGAACGTGGCGATGGCCAGGGACGGCTCGGCGCCTGGCAACTCCGCGCCAAGCGCCAGGAAAGCGACGAAGGGCGCAAGTAGCAGTCGCCGCATGGGAAAGTTCCTCAAAGTCTTCATCAGGGGGCTTACGCCGCCCGCTCGCCATCAAGGTGACGATCGAGCGAGATTGATGCCGCTGGCCGGTCTGCTCATTTCCGTGCTGTTGCCGCCTTGGCCTTTTGGAACATGCTTTCCAGCGACACCGCAGCGCCTCCCTGCCGCTTACTCTCGTCCGCCGCTTCCATGAAGGCATAGATCTCCAGCGTTTCCTGGCGATCCACCGGAGCCACTCGGGAATGAAAGAACTTGACGATTTCTACCAACAGCGGCCGGTACCCGCCGCTCGGCCCAAGCGCCGCGATCGCCTTGCTGCCGAACGCCGTGCCGCCGTACCCCGACGCGCCCCGGCGGATACCGCGGAAGGTTCCGATGCGCCCGCCCTTCCATTCGCCGACCACCAGGTCCGTGCCGTCGTTGCTGACGCGGCGCACCGTCTGACAGCCGGGGCCCATCACGGTAAACAGCGTCTCGACGCCGTGGATGCCGTACCAGAACAGGTCGGGATGGGTCTTCTCAAGCGGGCTGGGGCTGTAGGCATCGCAGCCGACGATGTCGCCGATCTTGCCGCGGCGCAGCTCCTGAGCGCCTTCACTATAGCGCAGCGACGAGGAGGAAAAGATCGGGACCTTGTACTGGTCGGCCGCATCGAAGATCGCGATGGCGTCCGCCAATGAACCGGCGATCGGCTTATCAATAAACACGGGCTTACCGCCGCGAAGCACCGGCAGCACCTGCTCCAGGTGCGGCCGGCCGTCGTTGGTTTCGAGCAGCACCACGTCCACTCTTTCGATCAAAGCCGGAATCGAATCCACGATCTCCACACCCATGCCGCGCACCTGTTCCGTGTATCCCGGAACCCGGCTCACGCTGGACTCGATATCCGGGCTCCCTTTGGGATAAGCCGCCACCACTCGGCAGCCCGCCAGATCTTCCTGCACATTGGAATCATTGAGCAGCTTCGTAAACGCGACGACATGCGAGGTATCGAGCCCGATGATGCCGACGCGGAGCGGCTTCGGATTCTCTGAAGAAATTCCGGCCAACGGCGCCGCCGCGGCCAGGGCCGATGCGGCGAAAGCGCAGACAAGTTGCTGCAGCATGGCGGGCAAGCTCCTCACGGATTGAGACAACGCGGAACTCCTGAACTGCAAGCGGTACGAGCACTAGCGGACGATTATACGGCGTGAGATTCGTTTTTCCCGCAACTCATCGCAAGCTTTTCAGGGTTCATCCGGATCGAGCGTGCGCGGCGTAGCGAGTCCCAGACTTACCGGTTCCTCTTCTCTGTTGTGCAGTCTACGATCGACGAATCCATGGCACATCGATTCTCGCTCGCGCGCACAGCCAGATTCACCGAGAAAGACGTCGCTTGCGGCGAATCGGATCCATGGACGGCACAAGGCCCGCGGAGCTGGGGGCCCGACCGCCTCACGGGCTTGAATCCGAGCCAATCCAGCACTTGACCCATCGCGACGGATGTGCGAACGACTTCAAAAGTCACCCCGGGCATTCCGCACCATGCGACCCGGACAGAGAAGAGGAACCGGTACTTGACTGCCCGCACAGTGTATGCGCGCGCTTGAGCCGGATGAACCCTTTTCAGGTAGGCGTAGGCTGGGAGTTTCCGTCGCAAGCGAGGAATCGGCGCGCACCTGCGTGGTCGTTGCCGACGGGGGAGGGATGTTTCGGAACTGACTTGGGGTGCGAGCCAATCGTCGTTCCCTTTTATCCCTGGCGCCGGCGCCTTCGTCACATCTTGCGCACGACAGCGGCGGTGACGAATAGCAGGCGGGCAGACACGCGCGATGCTTCGAGGCCGGCCAGCTTGCCCGCGGCAGCGCGATACGCTTCGACCTGCGGACGGTAATGCTCCACCAGCGTTTCGAGTCGGCCGGCGTCGGCCGCCGCAACGGCGTCGGTCTTGAAGTCGACGACCTCGGCGCAGGATGCACGGGACCCGTCGAGCGTGACAACGACGCGATCGAACTTGCCGTTGAGCAACGAGTCGCCCAGGCGGATCACGAACGGCCGCTCGCGCCAGAGCTCGAAGCAGCGTGTCGACGAGCCGGTCGGACGAACGAGCGAGTTGCGAATGCTGGGCTGGCGGAGCATTGCGCGGAACTCGTCCATCAGCTCGTCCATGTTGTCGCGCCGCACGCCTGATCTGCGCGCCGCGTCACGCAGCGCCGCGTCGTCCGGTTCGCCGTCGTCCAGCCACTCGATCAGCTCAAACCAGGCGTGGATCAGCGAGCCGCGCTCGCGCGCGGGGACGTTGCCGAGCTGCAGTCGCTTCCGCAAGTCCACACGCGGGCCTCCCTCCAGCCCCGATGGATTCTCACGAGCCAGGCCTCGCACCGCGTGCGAGGTCGAGGCGGCTAAGTGCAACCGGCCGGGATAGGTCGCCAGCGCGAGGTGCTCAACCGTTGCATCTGGCAGCGCCGGGGGCCGGGCGTCGAGGGCATGCCACGCGGCGTCGCCGTGCTGGAACGGCACGGTGTTCGGCTCAAGCCGGGCGCCCGCGGCCAGTGACTCGCGGAGAATCCCCGCGATCGTCGCGGGACTGGGGGCCTCCGTCTCCGGCGAAGGAGCGACGATCAGGTGCATCGCGTGAATGGCCCGCGTCAGCGCCACGTACAGCACGCACAGTTCGCCGCGCACGGCCTGAGCCTTCCGCTCGACGAACAGCCGTTGGATGTCGGGCGGCAGCAGCTTTTGGAGCGACTGCTTGACGTACGGGCAGACGCGGTCGATGTGTGCGGTGGCTGCCGGCCGACCGGTCACGAACGTCGGGGGCTGCTCGATGAGCCTGCCATCCAAGTCCGGAAGTACCACCACGTCGAATTGAAGCCCTTTGGCCTTGTGGACGGTCATGACCCGCACGTTCGCCGGCACCGGGTCTTCGATCGGCGTGGCGTTCACGAACGCCACGAAGTCGCTGGGCCGCAGCGTCGCGTTGGGGTCATAGCGATGGGCGAGCTCGACGAGTTGCCCGAGTCGATCGAGGTCGCGGTCGTCGCATGCCCCGGCGTCGGCCAGCCGCTTGACCCAGTGCCAGACGGTCGGGCCGTAGCCGTCGCCCAGGAGCGCGCGGCGGAGGCCGGCGGCCACGCGGCGCGCGGCCGCAGCGTCGTCGTGCCTTGGCAACCC
>JBGPMX010000376.1:0-5524 GCA_041487215.1 Planctomycetia bacterium
CCCGACGATCGGGTTGGCGAGCAGGTTCTCGGCTCCGGCCCGCAGTACCGTCTGGATCGTCGTGCGGTACACGTTCTGCTGATGCCCGGGGCCCAGCGGGCTCGCGATCCCCGCCTCCGTGAGCCGCGCACCGAACGTCTCGCCCGACCAGCCTTCCTGGACCGCCTCGCGCATCACGTCGCGGTACTTTGCGACCGTGGCTTCCTCCACCCCGGAAACGGTGAACCAGGCCCGGCGCCGCGCCACGTTGCCGATCTCGTAGAACACCTTGGGCGTGACGAGCTGCCGCGCCTGCAGGTCAGCGGCGGCCTCTTCCAGGATGGGAAACCGGATCACGCGCTCGGGCTCGTGCGGCGGGTAGAGCGTCTGGAGCGGGTCGGGGAGCGCCACCGTGCGCTCCGTCTTGGGCGAGCGCTTCGGCGTGCGGCGGGCGACGATCTGGTTGCCCGCCACCCAGCCGGTGATGATCGAATCGGCGAGGGCCTGCGAGGCCGGCGGGAGGTAGGCGCGGAGCACGCGGCGCAGGATGAGCACACCCTCGCGCTCGAGCTCGGTTGCCTGGAGCCCGCGCTCGTAGAGCGCGCCCAGCTGTCGGGTGAGTTCGCCGAGGTAGGTCCGGGCGAGACTCTCCGAAACGTTGAGCGCCCGGCCGATGATCAGGTTCGCGATCTTGAGAACGGCATCCATGTCAGGCGGCGATGCGCGTCACGTCTCCGTTGATGCGGGCCTGGCCGTTGGTGAGCGTGCTCACCACGCCCGTGGAGCGTAGCACCTGGACGTCGTAGAGGTACAGCTTGCCCTCGTTGGGTAGCTTGAGCGTCTCGGCGGGTTTGACCGTGAGCGTGACGGCGCCGGTGACGGCGTCGGTCACCGCCAGCGAGCCGTTGGCCGCCAAGGTGGGCGCGCCGCCGTTGATGTAGAGCAGACCGTCGCCGCCCCCTCCAGGGTTCGACAGGAGCACCTGGATCAGCGATTCCGGGTCCGTCTGCTCGGCCACGCGCTTGAGCGTGAACCACAGCTTGGTCCAGTTCTGGATATCGCCCATGCCGGTGAAGTTGACGGTCAGGGTGTCGCCGCGATGGATCGTGATCGTGGATCCGGCCAGGGATCCCGCCAGGGCCGCGGCGGCGGTCTGCGTGAGCTGCTGCCAGCTGCCGGCACCGTGGGATGCGGTGAGTTGCGTATCCACGTCCACCGCTGCCGCCGGCAGGATTGCAAAGATGGATGTAGCGCCGGGGTTCGTCGCCCAGTTCGGCCCGATGGTGGCGATCTTCGTTACGCCGTCGTAGGCCGTGCACATGCGAGCTTGCCCAGCTCCGGCCCCTGCTACCAGCACGATCCACGCGCCCTTGTAGAAGTCCGTCACCGCGGACGCGCCAGCATCTAGTGTGATCGTCCCGGCTGCGCCCGCCTGGGCCGTGCTGCTCCGGATCACGCCGATGCCGAGCTTCGCGTGCCAGACCCCGGCTTTGCCGGCCACGCCGCTTACCGTCGCGGCCACCGTCAGGTTGAGAACGTCACCCGATAGGTAGGTCGTGGGGATCGTGAACACGGCCTTGTAGCGGCCAGCATCCAGGTTGCTAACGGTGACGGCAACAGCGCCGTCGTCCGCACCGTTCTTGTTCACCGTGCCCGTGGGCAGGGAATCGGCGTTCGTCGCGACGCCGGTCGCAAAGACCTGCGTGCAGATTTCGACGTACACCGTGTCGCCAGGTTTATAGTCCATTAGGCTGCGAACCTCGTGGCAAGAATCACTCCCGATCCAATGACCGCCCCGCCACCCCCGCCACCAGCATCGATGTGCTGCGCACCGCCGCTATCCAGATACCCGGTCGTGAGACCACTCGGGTAGGTGCCAGGGAACCCAGCAGCGCGCGCCGCCGCGCCGCCACCGGCCGTGTTATTGAGCGACATGTTGCCGGCCGCCGGGTTAACGAAGAAGCTCGCTGTGCCTGTGATGAAATTGGTCGCCGGATCGGTCAGTACCGACGTGTTGATGTTACCCGACGTGTTGTTGTAGCCGCCGCAGTTCTCGAGCCCCACGCCAGCGGTCGCCGTGTCGCCGCTGAACGCATAAGCGGCATTCGCCTCGCACAGCACGTTGGTGAGTTGCGCCGTGACCACTGACGCGATGAAAACGCCAGCACGGCCGTTGCCGTAAGAAGCGCAGTTCGTCATCGAGCAAGATGACTGTCCTAGCTGGAACCCATCGCTAGCAGCACCCGAGTTTCCCCGAGAGATACAGAAAGCAAAAACCGAACCGACAGATGTAGCTGTGAATCCGGTGGTCGTGTTCAGGTACGCCTCGCAGCCAATGCAACAGAGGCCTTGGATCGCAGAAACGCCGTTCGAGCAGCCAGTGGCTCGGCACTTGAAGAGTTGCGTAGCGCCGCCAGAAATGCCGAGACCGGTGCAGTTGAGCACCATCAAGAAACGCGCACGCCCGCGTGCGCCAAAACTGAATCCAACGATGCTCGCATTGTTCTGCCCATCCACGTGGATGTTGCGCCAGATACACTTCCCGGATGTTCCGGAGTTCGCAGCGGTGAACACCGTGATCGAGCTCACGCCCGCGGCGGCAACTTGCAGGATGGGGGCTGTGCCCAAATCACCGCGCGCGTTCTGGTAGCCCTCCCATATGATCCCATTACCGTTGACCGTGTCATTGATGCGACCGCCACTCACGTTTGCGGTCGTCGTCGAGATGGTGTAGGTGCCGCCGCCGATATAGACCGTGCCCGTGGTCGAGTGGGCCATCTTTCCTTCGGCGGCCTTACCAGGCGAACCCAGCGCGCCGCCCATGGCCCATGCGCCGCCGGCTGTGCCAGTCGCGGCGGGCGAACGATCGAGCCGCCACTTGTCCGCCTGGATGCTGGAAATCTGGTAGAAGCCGGTGGTGAAGCCAGCACCGGCCGTGATCTGGATGATGTTGCCGACATCGGCAGCGCCAGGCGCATAACCATCCGGCGCAACATCGGTGTTCGTCACCGCATCCACCGTCAGGTTCGTGCCGCTCGCGAACGCCGCGTTCTGCTGCGAGCGGTCCGTACCGCCGCCGCCAGAGACGAAACCGCCTCCGTTGTTGTCGCTGCCGGCGACGCGGACTTCCCAGACGGTAGTAGCAGAGAGTGCCACGGTGCGCGTTTAGCCCTGGACGATGGCAGCCGGACGGACGCAGGCCTTCGCCACGATGGGGTAATCGGGGCTCGCTTCCATGTACGCGATCAGTCCGCTGATGAACGCGTTGTACGCGCGCACATCGCTCGGCACGAGCAAGTGCGGTGGGCCGTCATTGCGCACGTCGGTCCACATGGAGCCCTCCCCGGTCGCCGCATACACGTCGTCGATCGAGGCTTTGTCGTCCTTGATCGCGATGAGCAGCGCGCGGACCTGCTCACACCGCGGCCGCACACGTTCGTTGACGTACTGCTGTACCTGCTGGTCTGTTGCGATGGGCATGGTGCCCCTCCTCTGATCCGTGGGTGAATTGAATTCGGCTTGGAGAAATGTTTACGCGCTCAGCTCGACCCGCTTACGGCAGGTTCAGCAGCTCTTCCCACGTGATCGAATACCCGTTGATGAGCGCCGCGCCGGCCGCACTCCAGCAGGGCACCCAGCCGGTGTTGGGCGGCAGGATGATCCCGCCGTCGATGTACTCGATCGCCTTCAGCTCCCCGACGGATGCTTGCGCCGTCGCGGTCGAGGAGAAGTCGGCGAGCCGGAGCGTGGTGAGCGCTGGGCCGCCCGTGGCCGCGCTGCCACCCGCCGACGCGATGAAGCGCGCGACAGAACCAGCCCCTCCCGCCAAGTTATTGATCGCGGGCCCGCCCACGGAAGCGATGGACGGTGTCCCGAGCATGAGCGAGTGGAACATCGGACCCGCGCCCGGTGTTCCGGAGACCACGCCCATGCCGAACAGCCAGAGCACGAGGTTGACCTTGGAGTTGGCCGGGTTCCAGAGGGCAAACTGTGTCGAGGCCGCTGCGGCCGCGCCGACGATGTTGCCCGCGGCGACGCCGGTGGTAGTCAAAGCCAGGGCGAGACTCCACACACGGCCCGCCAACACGGCGTCGGTGTAGCGCGCGTGAGCATCGCTCACGCGCTGGGCACCGGAGACCCCGGCAGAGAATGGTGACGGAGTTCCGGTGCCGCCCCAGACGGGGCCGCGGAGTTGCAAATCAGACATGACTTACCAAGCCTCTCCTGCCCAAGGGCTGGTCTGGCCCCACGGACTATCAAAAGTGTGATTCCAAACTCGGTCGATATCGGCGATCACCGCAGAGACGCGTACGCGCCCCTCGGGCGTGAGGGAAATCGGCTGCACGGTCTCGGGCGAAAAACTGCTCGGGGTGTCGCTCACTACGCCCTGGGCCAGCAGTCCGTACGCCCCGCTGCTCGCGGCTCCCGGCGCAATCGGCAGGCGCGCGGTCGAAGTGTCGATGCTCGCGAGGCTGGCGTTGCCCGTGTCCTGCTTCGCGCTCGTGGCGAAGTCTTTCGCCGCCAGCGTGGCCAGGTTGCCCGCCTCGAGCGCGAGCGCCGACGTGTTCAGGTTCGTCCCGGCGCTGGCCGTGACCGGGATCGCGGCCTGATCGCTGGGCAGGACCACCGGCGTGCTGCCGGCCATCGTCTTCTGGCCCTGCGTGTTGATCCGGCCGGTGAACGTCCCCTCGGCCACTGGGTCGATATCGGCGCTGTTCGCCGCGTTCCGCACCTGTGCCTTGCCGATCAGGTTGGCGCCGGCCGCCAGCACGATCAGCGTCTTCAGGTCCTCGAGCCCCTGGGTGACGCGGCGCAGCTTCGCTTGGATGGTGCCGGTGCCCCCCGCTGCCGCCGCGGCGTCGGCGTTCGCCCCGAACGGGTCTGAGGGAACCGTGAGCACGTCCACGTCGCCGATGTTGTTCCCGCCGGCGGGGAGCGCTTCCTGGACGGCCGTCTTGAGGTTGCCCCCAGCGGTGAGCGCGGCAGGCAGCCCGCCATTGAGGAGCGTCTCCAGGCCGTCGGTCTGTAGGTTGAGCGTGCCGAGCAGCGTGCGCAGGCGCTTGAGGATCGCGATCAGCGAGCCGTCGCCACTGGCCTCGACGTCGGCCGGGGCCCCGAGCGCCGCGATCTCCGTCGTCTGGTTCGCTGCGGTCGCCGCGCCGGTGGGCAACGGAAGAGCCGTGGCGCTCACAGGTTGCGTGGCCTGCCAGAACGTGCCCGATACCGCGAATACGGCCCCGGTGCCGGGCTGGACGTGAACCGCGTTCGTGGCCCCGACCGCCACCCCGCCGTACTGGGCGAGGTTCGTGGAGCCGCCGCTGGAAGCGACGCGCAGGGACCCAGCCAGGTCGACGGAGAGCCCGACCTGCTTCCCTTCGCCCAGAGACGGTGCAGCCGCGTTGGCGATCGCGGACAACACGCCGAGGTTGGTCGCCCCCGGGTCATCCCCGCTCGTCTTGGCACCCTGGACTGCCTGAGTCCCCGATGGGATGTTTCGCACGGGCAGCGCGTAATCACCTGCCCCTGGCGCCGCGTTCGCGGGCTC
>JBGPMX010000377.1:0-5483 GCA_041487215.1 Planctomycetia bacterium
CCCGGCGGAGCCCCAGGGCCAGGGCGAGCGTCCGCCACCAGCTCACTTCTCTTCCGTCTCGGCCGCCTCCTCGGCCACGCGGCGTCCCACGATCTCGGGTTCTGCGGGGCCCACCACCGCCTCCTCGGGCGCCGGTTCCGCCTCCTCCAGCTTCTTCGTTATGTGCACCACGACCACGTCCGGGTCGGCCAGCATCCTCACCCCGGGCGGCATGGTCAGGTCGCGCACGTGGATGGCCTGGTCCAGGTGCAGCTGGCGCACGTCGACGCGGATCTCGCCGGGGATGTCGGTCGCCAGGCACTCGACCTCGACGGTGTGCACGAGCTGCGCCAGCACTCCCCCCTCCTCGACGCCGGGCGCCGTGCCGCGCAGCTCGACGCGCACCTCGACCTCGATCTTCTCGTCGGCCGCGACGCGCGCAAAATCGACGTGCAGGATCTCGTGCCCGAACGTGTCCCACTGGAGATCGCGGATGAACGCGGTCTCGGGCGACCCGTTGCCGGTGAGCTCGACGACGCGCGTGCCGCGGCGAATGAGCCCGAGCAGTTCCCGGCCCGAGAGCTGCACCGCGATCGTTTCCTGGCCGTGGCCGTACACGACCCCCGGCACGATGCCCTCGGCGCGTAAGCGCCGCATCTTCCACTTGCCGAGTGCCGAACGTTGGTCGATCCTGATCTGCTGCTTGTCTGCCATGTCCAAACCCTTTAACTGCAACGAGCTGAAACGTCCAGCGTGAACTAGCCACGCGGCTCCGGCGGTCTTTTTCGGTCCCGTGAACCGCTCTACGAAAAACGGAAAATGGCGGCCCCGGCGGGCCCCCATTTTCCGTCGCGGTCATTCGACGTAAGGAGCGACGACTGAAGGATTATTTCGGCGCGCGGGCAGAAATTCAAGAGCTCATCGCAGGAGCTGCTCAATGTCCGCCACCAATTCGCGTCCCGAGCGGAGGTACGCGGGGACCTCGGGCACCTCCTCGGCGGCCTGCGGCGACGGCTTCGCCTCGGGGAGCGGCCGGGTCGTCATGGCCTCCAGGTAGAGGTCGGGGAAGAGATGCCGCGCCTGTGCCCACTGGTTTGCCACCGCGTCGGGCAGGTTCCGGATGTAGTCCCCCGCTTTATCGGACGTGGTGATGATCACGCCCTTCTCGAGCAGCACGTACTCGCAGCCGGCCACCTGGGTCGCCAGGCTGAGCACGGTCTCGGCCGGCACGGTGCTGACCCGGAGGTCGATCTGGGCGGTCATCGTGGTCTTGGCCGCCTGCACCGGCGCGTCGACAATGACCGGGACGCCAGCCGCGCGGCGGATATCCTCGAGCACCAGGCCGAGCGGCATGGCGCGGTAGTCCACCGACATCGGCCGGCGCAGGGCCGTTTTGAGCCGCGTGTACCAGGCGGGCGCCTGCTCGCGTGTGACCCGGACCAGGCGGTAGGCGTTGGCAGGCGCCGGCACGAACCCCCGCGGAGTGCTGGCCGAGCGTTTCGCGTCCTCGCCCGCTGCCGTCTCGCCTGCGGCGGGCTCGGCCGGCCGCGGCGGCGGCACATCGGCGCTGGGCCGGATTTTGCCGGCCTGCACCCCCGCGCGGTACTCATGGAGCTGCTTGTCGGCTAGCTCGCGGTACAGCGCGATGTCGGCGTTGCCCGGCAGCTTCTGGCCCGCCTCGACGATCCCGTTCAGCAGGTCCACCGCCTCGGTGTAGCGCCGCTGGTTCATGAGCACCTGCGCGCGGGTGAGCGCGGCCGCGAGGTGCGCCTTGGCGCGGTTCGCCGTGGAACCGCCGCTCTTCGCGAGGCCCGATTCCGCCTGAAGGGAGGCCAGGAAGCCGGCGATGGCACGCGACTCGGGATAATGCTGCTGGGCCTCGCGGGCCAGCGTCACGGCTCGAGCCGTCTGGCCCGCCTCGAGCGCCGCTTCGGCCTCGGCCAGCAGTTCGAGCGCCCGGCGGCGACCGGCCGGGGCCCCCGATACCTTCGCTGGATCCTGCTGCGGCGCTTGCTGCGCACGCGACGGATAAGCGATGAGCAGCCAGACGAGAGCGCCCGAGAGAACGAGCCAGCGGGGACGTGGCTTCATCGATCGGTTCCTCCATGAATGCGAAAGTCGTCCGTGATCGTCAGGGGACGTCCAGCTGCCGTCGCTTACGCACCTCCACCTTGCGGATCTCGGTGGCGTACCAGCGGCGCCAGGTGGCCTGGTCGTAGCCGAAGTCCTGCTTCGTGATGCCCTCGAGCGCCTCCAGCACCTCGCGGTTCTCGACCGGGACGGTCACCACTTCCTTGGACGGCATGCTGATGCCGGCCCCGCTCGCGCGGTAGCTGATGATCGGGCGGAACGCCACCGTTCCCGGGGCGACCACCGCCTCGTAGTCGACGACCTCGGGCGTCGAGGCGACGCCGAAGCCGCCCCCCTGGACCTCGCGCGTGATCACCTGCTTGTGCTTGGTCACCAGCGCGGCAATGAGCGGCAGCACCGTGGACGGATCACCGATGGCGCCCAGCGCCTCGGCCGCGCGCCGGATCACTACGTTGTGCTCGGACGCCAGCGCTTTGGTCAGCGTCCGCACCGCGGCCGGGTCCTGGCGCTCGACCAGCTTATCCACCGCCTCCCAGCGGACCGTGGGGGAGACATCAATGATGGATCGCTTGACCAGCTCGAGCGTGGCCGCCTCGCCGGGCAGGTTGCCCAGCACGTCGCACAAGAGGACGCGGAGCGATTCGGCGTTCTCCTTGCCGAACTGCCCGACGACGGCCTCGAGCGCCTGCGGGTCCTCGATGGCTAGCAGGCTGTCCTGCGCCTGCCGCGTCTTACCCGCGTCGTTGCCAACCAGCCAGGTTTTCCAGAGCTTGACCCGCACGTGCCATTCGCGGACCGCCTCGTCCTCGCGCTTCTTCTGCTCGAGGATTTCCTTCTCCTGCGGCGTCACGTAGCGCCCGCCGAAGCGCACCATACCGCGCGCTTCTTTGAGCTCGTCACGCGTCAGCCATTTGCCGTCGCGCAGGACGTAGCCGAGCTTCTGGTGCGCCTTGACGTGCTCGGCATCCAGCTCGAGCACGCGCAGCAGGTGCTCGCGGCGCTGCCGCGACAGCTTGTGCGTCTCACACCACATCGCGAGCTCGTACTGGTCCTCGGCCGTGTCGGCGTACTGGTCCTTGATCGCGTCGTACTCGGCCGCCGGGTTCTTCTCCGGCGTGATCGCTTGAATCTTGCTCCGCTCGATCGTAACCTCGCCCCCGCCGGCCTGGAGCCGCACCACGACCGCCCGGTCGCTCGATTTGTCTTCGAGGATCTGGCCGCGGATCGTGCCGCCGCCGCTGAGCGTGATGGTGTCCGCCCGGGCCAGCCCCGAGCAGGCGAGGAAGAGAACGGCAGCGCCGACATTCCGAGTGCGAGACATGGCCAGTGCGCTCCGCCGCTGACGGGACCGATCCGTGCGCGCGGATTATAAAGGAACATCGGATGTTAGGTCAATCGAGCCCACCCGCGAGCAGCGTGGGGGAGCACCACGCGGCGGCGCGAAACCCGGTCGCCTGCGCGGTCGTCACGGTGAGCGACACACGGACCATCGATACCGATCGGTCGGGAGCGCTGGTGGCCGAGCTGCTCGAGCGGGCCGGCCATCGCCCGGCAGACCGCCGCATCGTGCCCGACGAGCCGGACCACATCCGGCCGCTGATTCTCGAATATGCTCGGCGGGGCGACATCCAGGCCGTGCTGCTTACCGGCGGAACCGGCATCAGCCCGCGCGATCAGACGTTTGAGACCGTGACGGCCCTGCTCACCAAGCCGCTGCCGGGCTACGGCGAGCTGTTCCGGATGCTGAGCTACCAGGAGATCGGGGCCGCCGCCCTGCTCAGCCGTGCCACCGGCGGGCTGGTCGGCACGCTCGCCGTTCTGACCATGCCCGGGTCCAGCGCCGCCGTGCGACTCGCGATGGAAAAACTCATCCTGCCCGAGCTCGGGCACATCGTGAGCGAGGCCACCAAATGTTGATCGGTGCACCTGTTGACCGGTTGAACTGTTGCCCCGCGAACACGGGTAAAGTTCCTTGAGCAACTCGCTTTCAACCGGTTGGGGGCCAGGGTTGCCGACGTCCCCGGGACGCTCGGTCCAGGTCCACAGGCCAACGGATCAACGGGTCCATGGGTCAACGCCCATGCTCATCGCCGTCGTGTCGGACAGCCACAGCAACTATCCCGCGATCGAAAGCGCGTGCGAACTCTTACGCGCACGCCCTGTGGAGCACGTCTTCCACTGCGGTGATATCAGCGACGTGCGCGCGGCCGAGATGCTTGCCGGATTCCCCACGTCATTCGTCTTCGGCAACGGCGAGGTAGACGAGCAGGGGCTGTGTGCGGCCATCGAGCGCAGGGGGAACCGCTGCTACGGCGAATTCGGCGAGCTCACGCTGGCCGGACGCACGATCGCTTTCCTGCACGGACACCGCCGCCACCCGTTCCGCGACGCCGAACAGTCCGGGCGGTACGACTTCTTGTTCTACGGCCATAGCCACGTTGCGGAGCAGCACCACACCGGCCCCACGCTGGTCGTGAACCCGGGGGCGCTTTACCGCGCGCGGACCAAATCGATCGCGCTGGTGGACCTGGAATCGCTGCGCTGCGAGATCGTCCCGCTCGCGGTGCGCTGACAATGGGGCCCGCCCGTGCGTGGCGGATCATTCGGTTCGGGCGGAGGGGCGCTGCTGCGGGGCCAAGGTGCGCCCGAGAAACATCCGCCCATAGCATCACGCCGCGACGCGCGGCGCGGCCTGGTCCGGAGCCGACGCGCGCGCCGCGTTCCACTGTGCCCCGACGCGGGGATCCGCCAGGCTGCCCGCCATCTCGCGGAACGCCGCGAAGTAGTTTGGATACGGAGCGACCTCGTGCGGCCGGCGTGGCTCAAGCAGCGATTCGAGTTCCGGCATGCGCGCGTGCGGCATGCCCGCGTAGAAGTGATGCACACCGTGGTAGGAGACGTCGAAGAGCGTGAAGGCGATGAGGCGGCCGAGCAGTCCGCGGGCCACCACGCTGCGCGTCGAGCTGAGCACGGTCGAGCCGGCCAGCCCCATGTGCTCGACGTACTTGCGCAGGCTCTGGAGGTTCCCAGCCAGAACGCCGGGAACCACGAAGAGCACGATAAGGAACCGCCAGGCGTGGAACAGGGCGCTGGCGGCGAGCACGCCGGCCCAGAACGCCGCGATCACGGCGTACTCGATCCAGACGCGGCGCCGCGTGCGGCGGTTGCGGATGGGAGATCCGGCACGCAGGAAGGCGCGCAGAAACAGGAACGGCGTGTAGAGGATGCCCAGCGTCAGCTCGAAGGCGGCCATCAAGCGCCGCAGCCAGCGCGGCGTGCCGGGAAGGACGAACGGCCAGAGCTCCTCGTCCCGCGCGCTGGCCAGGTACGCGTGGTGCGAATGGTGCGTCACGCCGTAGAGCGTGAACGGCATGAAACTGAGCGTGCCGATGAAGAGCCCGATCGTGTCGTTC
>JBGPMX010000378.1:0-5475 GCA_041487215.1 Planctomycetia bacterium
AACATCGACAAGACCGCGCCCAGCATCGCCGCCCTGCGCAGCCCGGCGGCGAACGCCGCCGGCTGGAACAACTCCGACGTCGACGCGTCCTACTCGGCAACGGACGCGCTCTCCGGGCTGGCATCTCCAGCCTCCGGCATGTTCACGTTCATGGCCGAAGCGGCCGGCCAATCACACACCTTCACGGTCACCGATCTGGCCGGTAACAGCGCCAGTACCACGGTGGACGGGGTCAACATTGACAAGACCGCGCCCAGCATCACTGGCTCGGCCAGCCCGGCGCCGAACGCGGCGGGCTGGAACAACTCGGACGTGACCGTGAGCTTCAGCTGCGGCGACGCCCTGTCCGGGCTGGTGTCGTGCTCGAGCGCCACGACGCTCGGCGGCGACGGGGCCGACCAGGCCGTCACCGGGACTGCGGTCGACCAGGCTGGCAACACGGCCGACCTCACCATCGCCGGGATCAACATCGACAAGACCGCGCCGGTGGCGGCAGTGATCGACCCAGCGACGAACAGTGTGATTACCTCGAGCCCGGTCAGCGTCAGCGTTCAGGTAAGCGATGCCGGCGGCGCCGCATCGGTAACTGTCAACGGCAATCCCGCGGTCCTGGCATCTGGTTCTTTGCACTCCGGTATCTGGCAGGCGTCGGTTCCCGTTCCCCTCGGCACGGCACTTAGCTTCGTCGCATCCGTGACCGACGTCGCGGGCAACGCCGCGGCAGCCGAAGCACTGATCGATAACGACGGCATCGCGGCAGCCGTGGACCGGAACCGGTCCAGCGGCGCCGACGAGAGCAACGTCTTCTCGAGCGACTTTAACGACGGTACGACCGCGGGAACGATCGCCAGTCGGTCGGGCTGGATCACGCAGGTGACGGACCTCGTGCCGGGCGGCGTGCAGGCGTCCGTGTCCGGTGCGGGAACGGGGGCCGCGCAGATCTCGGCATGTGCCGGCAACTCCAAGGAACTGCGTCTCGATCAGAACGGCGAGACCGCGAATATCACCTGCAGCCCGAGCGGCAGCATCACGGTCACGGCCGTGCAGGCCAGTCCCGACATCGAACTCTGGAAGCAGTACCTGGGCAGGCGCTGTTTCTTCATTTTCTTCTGCTTCCCGATCCCCTACTGGGCGGTGACCCGCCTCGCCACCGGTCAGACGATCACCACGGGAAGCCCGTTCACGGCGAGTCCGGAAAACACCGAACCGGTAACGGTCGAGTTCCAGGACGAGAACCAGGTTGCGTTCGGTTCGATGGAACTGCCGCCTGGTGCATCGACGGACGTCGAGTTCGTGCTGGGCGGCTCCGTCGAGGAAGACATGCTCCAGATCACGGTGAGCGCGGGCGACGTCGCCGTGACCGTGCTGGGCCACACGACGATCCTCCACGCCGGGGACTTCTTCTCGGCCCACGTTGTGAACCTGCCCCCCACGGCGGCGACGACTGGCCCGTACACCGTCAACGAGGGGGGCGCCGTCACGCTGCACGGCACGGGCAGCGATCCGAACGGTGACTCGCTGAGTTATGCCTGGGACCTGGACAACGACGGGGTTTTCGAAGCCCTTGGTCCAGACGTGTCGTTCTCCGCCGCAGATCTGGACGGGCCGGATCAGAAAACGGTCCAACTTCAGGTCTGCGACGATCATGGCTCTTGCGCCGTCGCCGGCACGACGATCGACATCACCAACGCGAATCCCTCGGCGGTGGTCCTCTTTCCGAGCGGCAATCCGATCAACGAGAACGGCGTCCTGACCCTGACCGGCGGTTTCGTGGATCCCGGGGTTCGCGACACGCACCGCGTGGTCATCGACTGGGGCGATGCATCGGCGGTGAGCACGCTGAACCTGGCCGCGGGCGTTCTCACGTTCGCCGCCGACCATGCTTACGCGGATAACCCCGCCGGCGCGGCGTCGGGGAGCTACGCGATCCACGTCGTCGTGAGCGACGACGATGGCGGCACGGCGGCGGGGACTACGACGGTCACCGTGAACAACGTTCCGCCCCACCTGAGCTCGTTTACGAGCAGTTCCCCGGATTGCGGCGGCGCGGCCGAGAACCAGCTCGTTTCAGTGTCGGCCGGCTTCAGCGACCTGGGGACGCGGGATGTCCACACCGCAACCATATCCTGGGGAGACGGCAGCTCGTCGACCGGCGTCGTGAGCGAATTCGGCGGTGTCGGGGCGGTCTCTGGGAGCCATGCATACGCCGCGGGCGGCATTTACACGATCACCGTCGTTGTCTCTGATCATGATGCCGGGACCGATCACCTCACGACTACCACGATGATCGCGGGCGTGGGCGTGAACGGCCGGCAGCTCCAGATCATCGGCACGAACCGATCGGACGGTGTGGTGGTCAACCGGCAGGGCAACGGGCTCGTCAAGGTCCACGCGAGCTTCCTCGCGGAGGCGAACTTCCGGACCTTTGCCAGCGCTTCTGTCGACCGCATCGTGGCCGTGCTCTGCGCGGGTGACGACGTAGCGAGCATCGCCGGGGACGTGACCCTTCCAACGCTGCTGGACGGCGGAGCGGGGAACGACGTGCTGAACGGCGGGAACGGCCCGAACATCATTCTGGGGGGCGATGGCAGCGACCTGTTGCTCGGCGGCGACGCGCGGGATCTGCTGATCGGCGGCCGCGGGCACGACCTGATCATCGGTAAGGGTGGCGACGACATCCTCATCGGCGGTACGACGGCGTACGATTCTCAGTACTCCGCCCTGGATGCGATTCTTGCCGAGTGGAACTCGTCGCGCATTTATGCGGACCGGGTGAGCCACATCCGCGACGGCGGCGGGCTGAACGGCGCGTTCGTGCTGCGGCGCGGCGTGACGGTGTTTGACGATGACGCGCTGGATGTGCTCGTGGGATCATCCGGCGTCAATTGGTTCCTGCTCGACCCACTTTCGGACGTGGCGCTCGATCGGCACGCGGGCGAAATGGCGAGCTAACACTACACTGCCGGCGTTACTTTCGCTTCTCACGTGCGGCGGCGTGGGGGCGTTTGAGGATCTTCCCCGCGGGGCTTATCACGAGTGTCACGTGTTCGCGGCCGTTCGAGCCGTACAGGCGGTACGACTCGACGCGCTTGCCCTTGACGTTCCGGTCGGCGGCAGTAAACCGCACGTCGGGTGCTTCTTTCTCTGCGGCTTCGATGACGGCCGCGGGCAGCTCTCGTAGCTTGACCGCTTCGATGGTTTCACCGCTGCCGCGTTTCTTGCGCCCGGTCTTGCGCGCGAGCGCGTCGTTCGCGATTAGGCTGACAGCCAGAGCGGCGAGCGCCGCTGTTGCGAACGAATTGCGCAGACGCATCGAACCCTCCCGCCCGCCGAGACCCGGTGTCAAACTCCTCTGCTCAAATCTATCATCCCCGATAGCGCAAAAGCCAGTGGCAGCTGCCATGCGTTGGCTCGGGCGCGCCACGGTGGAGACGAGTTGATTTCAAGCGGACTGCCCGTCACAATGCCCGTTCACCCCTCGGGTTCCTTCGTGCCGCGCTCGATGTTGCGTTGCGGCTCCGGTTAAACAGGTATCGATTCGGCGCGATACGCCGAGTGCAGTCGGGAGCGATGCATGAACGTGAAGATGCCGAGCTTTGACGAGGTCGAGGAACTCAAGCAGGCCTGGACCGCGAAGTACGTTGAGGCCGACGCGGCACGCCCGGAGTTGCGCCGGTTTGCCGGCAAGACGGGCGTGGTGAAGACGGTGAACATGAGCGGCCGGGCGCTGGTCGAGTTCGAGCCGGAATGGGGCTGGTACGATATCGCTCTCGAGTGCTTGCGGCAGGTTGCCGCTCCGGCCGTCGCGAAGCCGGCCAAGGCGGCGGAGCCGGCTGAGGCCAAGCCGGCCGCTGCGGCCCCAGCCGCGACGAAGGCCGCGGGCAAATCACCGCTCGAACAGATGAAGGCGCAGGCCGCCGCCGCCAAGGGAGAAGGGGAGCCATCCAGGCTCGAACAGCTCAAGGCGGCCGCGGGCACGGCCGCCACCGGCCCCTCCAAGCTCGAACAGATGAAGGCGAAAGCCGCGGCGACAAAGGCGACCGAGGCCGCCGGATCCCCCGGCGACGCGGCCGCGGCGCCGGCCGCGGGCAAGCCGTCCAAGCTAGAACAGCTCAAGGCCGCCGCGGCCAAGGCCGCCGGCACGCCGACCGGCGAGGGAGGAGCTGGCAAAACCGCCGCCCGAGCCCCGTCGGCCGCCACGCCGACCGGCGGCGCACCGTCGAAGCTCGAGCAACTCAAAGCGGCCGCCGCCGCCAAGAAGCAAGCCGAAGCGGCCGCGCCGCCGGAAACACCCGCTCCGTCCTCGGGCGGGGATGGGGAGCCGGCCAAGCCCACGGCGCCAGCCGCAGCGCCCCCCAAGTCTTCCGGTCTCTCGAAGCTCGAACAGCTCAAAGCGGCCGCCGCGGCCAAGAAGGCGGCTCCGAAGCCAGCCGAGTCGTGACATCCCGCAGCGGGCGTATCGCGCGGTTTATCTTTCCAAGCGAGCGGCGGGGTTTATCCCCGCCGGATGACCATGCTCAGGCCCTGCCGGCGTAAAGCCGGCGGCGCGCCGTCGGACGTCGCCCACCGGTGCCCTGCCCTGCGGCACATAGAGCTGCTGGCCGTCGACCGTGCCGAGCAGCTCGTAGTGCTGCTTCATCGCGGACCAGACCGCGCGCGGCCAACGCAGGAACTTCCGCTCGTCGTACGCCTCGCCGATCGGCTCGGCCAGCACGATCAGACCATACCGCCCCGCCGCAATCCGCTCCACCAGCGGTCGCGCGGAGACGAGCCCCCGGTCCACCATCTGGCGATACTGGAGCACATCCAGCACCACCGGCGCGCGCCGCGCCGCAATGTTGAGATACGGCCGCTGGACGAACACCTCGCCACGGTAGCTCGCCAGCATCGGGATCAGCTCCGGCATCCCGCCGGTCGCGCGGATATGCGGCGGCATCCAGAGCGTCTTGACGAGTTCGCGCGTCACCGACCCGGCACTGTGCACAACATCGTGGCCCGCCGTCAGCGCAACGAGCAGCACCCACAACCCCACGCGCCGAACCGGATCGCTGCCTCGCTGTCCCGGCCGCACGGGCGCCGTTGCGGTTCCGGTTAAACGAGCCTGGAACGTCGCGGCCAGCACGAGGCACCCGGCGATCCACGCCTCCAGGAAGTAGTTCGCCCCGGCCCCTTCGACCAGCACGGAGCCGGCGGCGGCCAGCGCGGCGAACAGGAACCACCAGGCGGGCAAGCGGTGCGGCGTATGGCGCGTCGCCGGCAGAAGAAACCGCAGCGCCGCCGCAAAGACGACCGCGACAAACGGGGCGATCTGCCGCACGATCGCCAGCGCTCCGGCCGGGTCCAGCGGCTTGGCCAGCGTTGCGAACATGTTCAACGTGGCCATGCCCCCGGTGAGTCGGTCGAGCGCCAGCGCGACGAGCCCGATCCCGGCCAGCCACGCGGCAGCCCAGCAGGCGGCCGGTACGGCGCCGGCCG
>JBGPMX010000379.1:0-5468 GCA_041487215.1 Planctomycetia bacterium
CAGCCAGCGCAGGTCGGCAAGCTGATCGGCCAGCTCGGGCCGGCCCCGCAGCTCCGCGAAGTCGGCGGCCAGCCTGGCGCGCAGCCGCCCGAGCGACTCGGACGCTTCCTGGCGCCGGCATGTCGCCTCGGTGTGTTGCGTGCGCGCGTCCGTCAGCGCCTGCCCCAAGAGCGTGTGGTACTCGAGCCGATCGGCGAGATCGTGGGGCGCAGCGGCGAAGCTCGACAGCTCGCCCGCGAGCCGTGTGCGGATATCGGCGAGCGAGCGCGCGGCCTCCTGGCAGCGGTCGTTCAGTGTTCGCAGGCGCTCGTAGGATGCGACGGCCGGGCGCAGCCGTGCTTCGAGCTCCTCCCAGGCGCGCCAGTTGTCCAGCGCGCTGGATGCGGGCGCGGCCTCGGCCCGGAGTTGCTCCACGTGACGCTCGAGCTCGGCCAGCCGCACGCGGTGCGACTCGAGCTCGCCCGACCACTCGCGGCCCTTCGTTAGCTCGAGCTCGAGCTCGCTCGCCCGCGCGGCGAGCTGCTCCAGCCGGCCGTCGCCGCGGCCCCCGCGCGCGCCGTGCGTGCCCACCACGACGCCGTGCTCGCGCGTGGCCCGCGTGATCGAGCGGAAGCGCTCGTACATCGCCTGCAGGCTGCCTCCGAGCCGCTCAACCGCCTGCCCGTAGACGCGCGCCGACACGTGGGGATCGATCTGCCACGCCTCGGCCAGGCGGGATCGCTGGGACAGCGTGAACATCGCCTCGTACACCGAGCGATCGCTCATGCCCAGCCAATCATCGAGGTGACGAAGGTAGCCGTCCGCCTCGGCGGCACGACGCGCCCGAGCCCGCCCGCGGTACCGGAGTTCCGGCAGCCCCGTCCCAAGCACGCGCCAGACCTGCACGTCGAGCTGATCGAAGTCGCGCCGCACCCGCCACGACTCGTCGGCCACCGTGAAGTCCAGCTCGCCCCAGAACGCGTCGGGCTTCGTCCAGCTGCGGTAACGCTTCTGAAAGTCCCGCAGCTTGCTTCGGACCACCGGCGGACCGAACAACGTGGCCAAGAGACCGGTCAAGAAGGTAGACTTGCCCAGTTCGTTGGCGGCCGTGTACGTGCACGAACTACCGCCCAAAGAGAAGCGTGTCGGCCGGTCGTAGCGACCGAAGCCGGTCAGCGTCAGTTGAATGAAACGAACTCGACGTGCCATGCCTGCGAATCACCGCCGCCCGCCTTGGCATTCCGAACGCTGCGCACGCGAAGATAGGATTCCGGGAAAATCGCGGAATTCTAACGGGTTGGGGAGATTTCCCCAAGCCGAGTCGCAAAAGGCGTAACCCAAGAGGAATCACCCATGAAGACCGTTGCCCTGGCTTGTCTGCTCGGCGCGATCGCCGGGGCGAACCCGGCCGACGAGGCGGCCCCCCAGGCCAAGGAGAGGGCGGCCGCGGCGCGCGGCAGCGCACAACGCGAGCTCCAGCCGTTCCAAGACTGGATCGGCGCCTGGCGCGGCGGCGGCCAGCCGAAACGCATGTCCAACAAAGGGGCATGGGTGGAAGAGGCCGAATGGGTTTGGAAAATCGGCAAGGACCGGGCAACTCTCCGGGTCGACATCAAGGACGGCAAGCTGCTGCGCTCGGGCGAGCTGGGCTATGACCCGGACAAGAGGAAGTACACGTTCCACGCCACGCTGCCCGACGACCTGCCGCGCGTGTACAGCGGCGAGCGGGACAAGCAGGGGAAGCTGGTGCTCGTCAGTGCGGGGGACGACTCGGGCATGCAGTACCGGCTCACGTTCACCATGCTGCACGCCGATCGCCTGCTCATGCTGGCGGAAAGCAAGCCGGCCGACCGGCGCACGTTTGCGCGGGTGGCGGAGGTCGGCTACACGCGGAAGGGGGGGAGCTTTGCGCTTGCCGGTGATTCGTACCCCAAGTGTGTCGTTACCGGCGGGCGCGGCACGATGCCCGTCGAGTACAAGGGAAAGACCTATTACGTCTGCTGCACGGGCTGCAAGCAGGCGTTTCTCGATGACCCGGAGGCGGTCCTTGCCGAGGCCGCCGAGCGCGCGAAGAAAGAGGCGGCGGATCGGAAGAAGAAATAGCTCACAGCGATCGCAGAAACTCGATGAGGTCGGCGCGCTCCGCGTCATTGATCGAGCTGCCCCCCAGCATGTCCGGGCGGTGATGCCGTGTGAGCAACTCGTCGAGCGTTTTCGCGCGGCCGTCGTGCAGGTATGGACCGCGTGCGTACACGCCCAGCAGGGAAGGGGGGTTGTACTCCGAGTACGGGCTGCCGTCATCACCGAGCTTCACGTCGTAGACCGAGCGCGAGGTGTAGAGCGGTGGCTTGTGGCACGACGAGCAGTGTGCCGCGTCGCTTCGGAACACCCGTTCGCCGCGCCGCGCCGCCGCGCCGAGCGAACCGTCCGGCAGCCGATGCGGATTGGGCGGTTGCTCGAGCGTCGCCAGAAAAGCGACCAGGGCGGACGCGTCGTCCGCGGTCGGCTCGGGCCCGCTCATCGTGGTCGTGAGCGACCGGGTCATGGCCGCTGTCAGATCCTTCTGCCAGCCGTGCCAGGTCCACGGACCGGTGTGCGTCACGCCACGCAGGCTCGGCACCAGCTTGGGATTACCGTAGGAATCGTCGTTCAGCGTGTCGAACAACAGCCCGCCGGTGTGCCCTTCCACGTGGCAGGTGTGGCAACTGAACCAGTGCCCGTGCGATCGATCGGCGTCGTAGAAGATCGCTTCGCCGCGCCGCTCCAGCCCCGGATCGGCCGGGCCGCCAAGAGGAATGGTGCGTAGCACGCGAGCGGCCGGCACGTCGACGACCTGGAGCGCATCGAGCAGGTAGTTGGCGACAACGGCCGTGCCCGCGTCCGAGGCGAAGGCGACCCCGAGCGGGCGACCGCCCAGTTTCAGGCGGCGCAAACCGCCATCCGGCTCGGCGAGCGCCGCACGGATGTGGTCGCCCGGATCGCCGGCACTCCATGGCAGCCGAGCTCGGTCCAGGATCAACAGCTCGTGAGTTCCGGGAGCGGTCACGATCAGCCAGCGCGCATCAGCGCTGAAGGCGATGCCGTGCGGATCGCCGACGGCACTGCCGCGCGCATCGAGCGCAATCTGCTCGCGATGGCTGCCGGACGCGCCGGGCAGCCGCGTGAGACGGCTGTTGATCACCCATCCCTCGTCGATGTTCTCCTTCGAGACCGGGAAGTCGCGACGGACCACGTGAGTGACGACGGGCCGGCCGCTCGCGGGGTCATACGCGACGCCGCGCAGGTTCGCGCTGCCCGGGATCAGCTCGGTCCAGATCACCGCGCCGGTTCGCACGTTCACACCGGAGACGCTGGCCGATCGGCTGCCGGCGACGGCCACCGTTTCGCCATCGGGAGCGCGCTCGAGGGCCCACGGCTCGGTCCCGACCGGGATGCGGCGCACGACGCGCTTGGCCGCGCCGTCCAGCACGGCGAGCTCGTCCTGCCGGGCGACAGCCACGCACAGCCAGCGCCCGTCGGATGAGAACGCCAGTCCACGCGGCTCGCTGCCAACCGGCGTGGTGCCCGCGGCGCGGAGCTGCCCGTCCTGCAGCTCGAACCAGGCGACGCAGCCGGAGAGCCAGTTGCTCACCGCCGCCTGGCGGCCGTCGGGGGTGATGGCGACGGCGGTCGGGTGCCGGCCGCACGGCAGCTCGGCCAGGACTCGCCCCGCCGCGATATCGACGAGCGATAGGGAGCCCGCGGTCGTGTTGGCCGTCAGCGCAAAGCGGCCGTCGGGCGTCACGGCCACATCGAAGGGGGAGCGGTGCGGGCCGGGCGGCGAGTCGTCGGCACGGGAAAGCGCCAGCGCGCAGGCCGACGCCACGCCGAGTGCCATCACGGCAGAGAGAGCAAGACCAAGTCGCATTTCCAGCCCTACCAGTCAGCGAACCAGAGGATTGTAGCAGCCGCAACACTCGCTCGCAGTGGGGCAATTCGGGTTGTAGTCACGGCGTCGGACCGATAACGAAGTCTGCACGGGGCCGGCAGCGGGCGGGTGCTTGCCGGCTTTGCGGGGGCGCTGCGAGAATGGGCCGAGTCGAGTTGTGCTTTTCCAGGGCTATGCCGTCGATGCTCAAGTTCCTGACGCCCCACCTTCAGCTCGCCAGCGTCCTGGAGATCACGCCTGCCGTCCTGGGCCGAATGGGCATCACCGGGCTGCTGCTCGATCTGGATTGCACGCTGCTGGACTATCGCGGGGACGCGTGCCGCGCCGAGGTGCTCGAATGGATCCGCCAGACGGCCGGGGCACGGATCCGGATGTGCATCCTGTCCAACGGCCGATCAGGCCGGGTCGGCCCGGTGGCGCGATCGATGGGGATCCCGTGCGTGGCGTTCGCCGCGAAACCGCTTACCCGGCGGCTCGGTGCCGCGCTCCAGGTCCTGGATCTGGAGCGCGCCCGCGTTGCCATTGTCGGCGACCAGATCTTCTCGGACGTGCTGGCCGGTCGCCTGGCCGGCATCGCTACCATCCTGGTCCGTCCCACCACGGCTCACGAAGCGTGGATTACCCGGATCAAGCGGCCGCTGGAGCGGATGGTCCTGAGCGCCCTTGCCAAGAGAGAGGCACGAGTGAAGAGCCTTGTGGACAGGCGGGGGTGAGGTCGCAGTGCTGAAGTTTTGCGACACCACGGCAAGGCTGGATGTCTGCCCCCCCTGATCAGGCTCACGGGCCGAGCAGCTTCTGCTCGGCGAGGAATTCGCGCGCCACCGCCTCCTCGCTCCGCTTGCCGAGCGCGACCGCGGCGTTCAATCGTCGCATGGTCACGTCGTCGATACGGCCGACCAGGCGATTCAGGATGTCGCGCACTTCCGGGTGCCGGTTCAGCAGCGCTTCGCGAACGAGCGGGGCCGCATGGTAAAGCGGGAAGTAACCGCGGTCATCCGCCAGAACGACCAGGTCGAGCGCGTCGATCTGCCAGTCCGTGGCGAAGCCACACACCACATCCGCCTCGCCGCCTTCGAGCGCACGATAGAGAAGGTCGGGGCTGATCTGCCGCGGCTTCTGCTGCGGGTGCAGGCCGTACGCCAGGGCCAGGCCACGCCAGCCGTCGGGACGGTCCAGGAACTCGAGGTCCACCACCACGCGCAGCTCGGGCGCGTGCGCCAGATCGCTGATGCGCTGAAGTCCGTCCCGTTCGGCCGTGGCGCGTGGCACGCACAGCGCGTACGTGTTGTTGAGACCGAAGAGATCGAGCAATACCAGGTGGAATCGGCTCTGCATCCCTTGCCGAACCGTCGCGGAGATCCGCGCCTTGTCCGCGGGCACGTCCAAGCCGAGTGCGTCCTTGCCGGTGAGCAGGTTGCCCGTGTATTCAGGATACACATCGATCGTGCCCGCGCGGAGCGATTGGAGCACGATATTGTTTCCCATGTTGGGCACCAGGCCGACGCGGAGGCGGGAATGCGCTACCAGCATCTGCCGGATGATCTCGCTCAGGATCCGCCCC
>JBGPMX010000380.1:0-5463 GCA_041487215.1 Planctomycetia bacterium
CCAGCGATCGACCCCGTCGACTGTCGCCAGGGGATGACGCCGCGCCGGACCGACCGGGCGAGCGACCAGCCGGATCACCGCGGCGCCCAGCGACACGGCCGACGCCAGGAGCATCCCCGTGAACCAGAGCCGAGAAATCCAATCGCCCGTTTTCTCCGGCACAGCAAGCGAGCCCGTGTACGAGGCCCGGAACGCCCCGCTCAGCAGCCCGAGCACGTCCAGGGCCCGGCCGGTAAGGCCACACCCAAGTGCCCGCGCGACGCGGGAGCCGCGCTCCAGGCCGCAGCAGCCGTCGGCCGCGAGCGCCGCGCTCGAAGCCATCGCACTCACCAGGCCGAACAGCACGAGCGCCGAGACAGCGACCGCCCCGGAAGCCGTGCCCAACGCGCGCCCTTCGGCGGCCGCAGTCTCATGAGCATAAAGGGCGAGCACCAAGCCGCAGGCGAGTGTGAGCGGCAGCGATACGTACCGCCCGACACGGACGACGCGCTCGTCTTCAGCTCTGCCGGCGAAACGGACGATCGCCGACACCGCGTACGACCCGGCCGCCGTGCCCCCCAGGAAGCAGTACCAGATGATGCTCCACCCCCCGTCCGTGACCCGGACGAGATGTTCGGCGGCAGACGATGGATCCGGCGCCAGGACACTCGGCGACACGCATCGGCTCCGACGGGGGGACGGCTGTTCCTTCGCGCGGGGCGTGGCTCGCGGCTTACCGCGTGGATAACCTCGCTGTCTCGAAGCGTACCCCGGCATGGCGCGGATGTCGACGCGCGCCGCCGCGCCCCTCACCCCCGTCCGCTCTCCCCACGCTCGCTCCTGGGATCCATGAGAGGAGCAAGCGTGGGGCGAGGGGAGCAAGGGTGCGCTTAAGAGAGGCTCGGGAATGAGGCAAGCCACCCGGGGCGCAAGAGCCCATGTCGTCTCCCTGCTCTTCTCACGTCCCCACTCTCTCCCCTCGCCCCACGCGTGCCGCCCTCAGCGCTCACGGCGGCATGCGTGGGGAGAGGGGTCGGGGGTGAGGGGTTATCCGCGCGGGAGACCTTCGGTCAGCGCAGCGGCGGGGTCGCGAGACCTGCGCCGAACCACGTCCTATCGGACCAGGCACGGGCGGGTCGGATCGAGATCGGTGACGGCCGCGCGCACCGCCTGGTCCAGCTCGTCGTTCTCACCGCACGAGTCCGCGTGGCAGCACCAGGCGATGATCGACGGGTGGTGGCCGAGTTGCGCCACCATCGCACACGCCTGGCGCACCGCCTCGTCGCGCAGCGCCGGCAGCGTCGCGTAGCCACCGGCGAGCGGCATATCCTGCTGCAACAGGACGCCCGCGCGATCGGCGAGCGCGTAGATCGGCGCGTCGGCCGCGCGGGCGCCAAGGCTGGCGATGACGGCGTGGCCGGCATGCGCCGCGGCGGCCGCGCCGATTTGAGCGACGGCCGCTTCGGGGCCCTCGCGAAACTCAAGGGCGTCGATATCCCGCACGAGCGCCGGCACGGGGCCGGCGTCGCCGATCACGGCCGCAAGCGCCGGGTCGAAGCGGGGCGCGCGGAAGCCGACAGAGCGCTCCACCACGTCCAGGGTCTCGGCCATGCCGTAGAGCTCGACGCGGAGTGGATACACCGCGGCCTCCCCGCTGCCCGCCGCGCGCCATGAGCGAACGCTGGCCCTCGCAGATTCGATCCGGAACGGAACTCCCTCGGGGGCCGCCTCGACCGCGTGCGTCGCGAGCGCCTCGCCCGCCAGGGTAAGCTCGAGCGTGAGCCGCATGCCGGGCTCCCCGACGACCTGGCCCCAGACCGTCACTCGCCCGGCGCCATCCAATCTCGTGCGAATCGAGACGCCGCGCAGGAAGGCAACCGAGCGGACCTCGAGCGCCGCGCCGCGTCCGAGCCCGCCGCTCCAGTCCAGAGCGAGCGTCTCGCGTGTGCCGCGCAGCATCCGCTTGCGGGCGGGGTCGGCTTCGCGCGGGCAGTCCAGCTCGAGCGCAAGCTCGTTGCGGCGCCGCACGAGCGGTGTGATCTCGAACTCGAACGGCTCGAAGCAGCCCTCGTGGCGGCCGAGCGGCGCGCCGTCCAGCCGGGCCTGGGCGAAGTAGTCGGCGGCGTCCACGACGAGCCAGAGCCGTTCGTGCGGCTCGAGCGTGCGCGGGGCGTGGAACGATCGCCGCCAGCGCACGCGGCCCCGGAAGCCGTCGAGCGTGCTGCCGCGCGGCGGCACCGGCAGCATGATCCGGCCGGCGGCCGGCAGCCGCGCGCCCGTCTCGATGATCCGCCCGGTCGCATCGATCCGCGTCGCGGCGAGCGGCTCGAACTCCCAGGGCCCGCGCAGTCGGATACGATGGGGATACATCGGAAAGAGTCGAGAGCGGAGCGTCCAGAGTCGAGAGCCGAACCGAAAGGCGACCGTGCCACGTCCTGGCGCTGCATCATTTCCTTGGACGCGTGCCATGCCGTCCGCTTCGGGTCGGCATGCCCATGCCAAGCCCTGGGCGGAACGTGCCACCGAGATCCTTCGCTGCGCTCGTTCCTCGCTTCGCTCAGGATGACACAGCAGGCGCGCGCGGTGATGAGTAGAGTGGGTCAGTTTGGCTGATACCCCCTGTCCCCCGCTTGCTCTGGGCTCGATTATTGCCCCGCGCCCAGTTGCTGCCCGACCATCAGGGCGAAGAAGCGGAGGAAGCCTTCGCCGAGTTCGATGCGCGCGCGGGCGCCCTGCTCGATCGGCTCCACTTCGAATGCCATGCGGTCCCCCTTGCCGGCGAACGCCTCGCGCGCCAGAGCCGTGTTCGGGTCATTGGCGGTGCCGAGTAGTCCGATGACCCGGCTCGGCTGCAGACGCACCGAGATGGGCGGACGCTTGGGGCCCGGCTTGCCGGCCTTGTCGAGCGCTTCCTGCACGGCCGCGAGGCTATCGCCGCCGATCGCGAAGAATACCGAGTCGTTGCGGATCGCAAGGTGGGCCGTGCCGTCCCCCAGGCGTGCCGTCGCCTCGTCGGCCAACTGCACGTGCACCTCGTGGATGTGCGCGCCGGCGTGCTTGACGACATCGAGCTTGATCACGTCGCTGCCCGGCTGGCTGCCGGCGCCGTGCACGAACTCTTCGATCGCCTTCTCGAGTTCCTCGCCGTGTTCGACGCGGGCCGCGGCGACCACGCGCACCTTCTTGTCCGAGACCGGCTCGACGACCAGCGCCGTATCGATCGAACCGCTTTCGCCGGTCGCCCGGATCACGGAGATGATGTGGTCGAGCAGCGGGTGCAGCGCCTTCTTCTGGTCGGACTTGTACGCGTCCGAGTTGTCGATGTTCTTGTGCCCCTCGGCGGCGGCGTTGTTGAGCGCCTCGCCGAGCACCTCGCGCGCGGAGTCGGAGAGCGGTGCGGCGACCAGCACGTTGGCCGACGCCTTCGGGCCGGCCAGGGCGGCGAATCGCGAGGTCGTGGCGCCGTAGGTCTCCATGGTTTTGGCGAGCGCCGTGCCCGGCCGCGCGGTCGCCGTACCGCTAAGCACGATGGCCTCGGCCTTCTTGTCGACGTCCAGCCCGATACTCAGGTGCTGGCTCTCCTTGATGATGATGCGCACGGCGCCGAGCGCCATGCGCTGGCCGAGCTCGCGGCCGCGCGCCTCCGCCTCGTTCGCCGCCGCCGGCTGATCCGCCTGCGCCGCCGCGGCCGACATCTCGATCTGCTGGACAAACGCCTCCTTCGCGTCGTCCGGCAGCTTCGACAGGTCGGTTTCGATCGCCACGTCGTGCTTGCCGCTGGCGATCCGCGTGGGGTCCGGGAGCTTCGCGAGCGCCGCGGGCAAGAGCGTCATGAAGCAGTAGCCGTTGGAGAATCGCCCGTAGAACTGCTGCCCCTCGGACTGGATGGCGAACATGCCCTCCTCGAGATCCTGCTGGTTGGGCAGGTACAGCGCGAGCAGGTCGCGGAACGATTTGGGGTCGTTCACGGGGATGAAGACCACAAGGTCGGGGGTACCGGCCGGGCTCAGCGTGGCGAAGGCGCCCACGGGCTTCGAGCGGTCGATGCCCTGCAAGCCCTTGCCCTGCGTGAACTGGTCGATCATGCCGTCCACCAGATCGCCGAGCTGCGGCGATCCGCCGGCGGTGAGGATGTACTTCACGTCGCCCAGCAGTGTGTCCACGCTCTTTGCGGACACGACCATGACCGGTTCCTGCGCCGCCGCGGTTCGTGCGGCGACGAGGGCGGCGACCAGCAGGGCGGGGGCAACGCCCGTCTTCCAACGCCTTATCCGCAACATCGTTTGGCTCCTTTGTGGGGGTTCGCAGCCGGGGCACGTCCTGCGCCGCCCCGACACGGGCGGGTGACTCACGGGGGAGTTTACCGTCGCCGGCGCATAAAGTTTCAACATAATCCGTGGCCCCTTCAGGCCTCACTGAACGCGCGGTCGAACGAGGTCTCGGAGGGCTCGAAATCGAGATCGCGCACGAAGCGGGCCGCTTCGGCAGCGCCCTGCTCGCGGCTCATGCCGCAGTCCTCCCATTCGACCGAGAGCGGTCCGGCGTAGCCGGCACGGTTGAGCGCCCGCACAATCTCCTCGAAGTTGACGCCGCCCCGGCCGGGCGACCGGAAGTCCCAGCCCCGCCGCGGGTCGCCGAACTTGAGGTGCGAGCCCAGGATGCCGCTCCGGCCGTCCAGGGTAATGATCGCGTCCTTGACGTGCACATGGTAGATGCGGCTCGGAAACGCCCGGATGAACTCGACCGGGCTCACGCCCTGCCAGTGCAGGTGGCTGGGATCGAAATTGAACCCGAACTCCTCGCGCTCCGCGACGGCGTCGAGCGCGCGCCGGGCGCTCCAGAGGTCGAAGGCGATCTCGCCCGGATGCACCTCGAGCGCGAACCGCACCCCCTCCTCGCCGAACACGTCGAGGATCGGGTTCCATTTGGCCGCGAACTCGCGGAACCCGGCCTCGATGTCCTCGGCCGTCGTCGGCGGGAAATCGTAGACCATGGTCCAGATCGGCGAGCCGGTGAAGCCGTTCACCACGATATCGTGCCCCAGCGCCTGGCTCAGCCGTCGCGCGGCGCGCGCCGTTTTTTTCATGGCCTCGCCCGCGCGCTTGCGCACGCCGTCCGGCTTGCCGTCGCCCCAGACCTCGGCGGGCAAGATGCGCTGGTGCCGCGCATCGATCGGGTGGTCGCACACCGCCTGCCCGACCAGGTGATTCGAGATCGCCCAGCAGCCCAGGTCGTACTTCTCGAGCAGGTCCAACTTGCGTTGGCAGTAATCCTCTTCCTCGATCGCGCGCGACACCTCGAAGTGGTCGCCCCAGCAGGCGAGCTCGAGCCCGTGGTAGCCCCACTCGCTGGCCTTCTGAGCCACTTCCTCGAGCGGTAGGTCGGCCCATTGGCCCGTGAAAAGCGTGATCGGACGTGTCATGGAAGAAGCCCCTCTGAATGGCGTGCGCAGGCCGCGGCGCAGCTTCTGGTGCGCGGGACGGG
>JBGPMX010000381.1:0-5447 GCA_041487215.1 Planctomycetia bacterium
CCATCGTCGATGGCTTCCCGGCCGGCATCACGCTGGACACCGCGCTGATCGACGAGGAGTTGCGCCGCCGCCAGGGGGGCTACGGACGGGGGGGGCGGCAGCGGATCGAGACCGATCGCGTCGAGGTTCTCTCCGGCTTCTGGCACGGCGTATCGCTGGGCAGCCCCGTCACGCTCGAGGTCGTGAACAAGGACGCCAAGCTCGAGCGCCTGGACGATGTCATGCGCCCGCGTCCCGGGCACGCCGACCTCGCGGGCGCCGTGAAGTACAACGCGCCGGTCCGAGCGGTGTTGGAGCGCGCGAGCGCCCGCGAGACCGCGGTGCGGGTGGCGGCCGGCACGCTCGCCAAGCTCATCCTGCGCGAGTTCGGGATCACGGTGTTCGGCTACGTGCTCGAGATCGGCGGCATCCGCGCCGAACCGGACGCGGCGGACGCGGCCGAGCAGCGTGCCACGCGCGATCGCAGCCCAGTCTACAGCCTGAACCCCGCAGCCGACGCAGAGATCACCGCGCTCATTGACCAGACGGGCAAGGAGGGGGACACGCTGGGGGGCGTGGTCGAGGTCCGGGTCGACGCCGTCCCGGTCGGGCTGGGCACGCACACGCAGTGGGACCGCAAGCTGCGGGGCCGCCTGGCGCAGGCCGTGCTGAGCGTCCAGGCGTTCTGGGGCGTCGAGTTCGGGCTCGGTTTCGAGGCGGCGCGGCGCAAGGGCTCGCAAGTACACGACGCCATCCGCTACGACCCCACGCAAGCGGGCGCACCGAACGTGGGCTACGTGCGGCCGACCAACAACGCGGGGGGAATCGAGGGGGGCATGACGAACGGCCAGCCGATCGTGATCCGCGCGGCCAAGAAGCCGATCAGCACGCTGCGCAAACCGCTGGAATCGGTAAACCTGGCCACCAAGCAGCCGGAGGCGGCCGAGTACGAGCGGAGCGACGTGTGCGCCGTGCCCGCCGCCAGCGTCATCGTGGAGAGCGTGGTGGCGTTCGAGATCGCCGCGGCGTTCGTCGAGAAGTTCGGCGGCGACAGCCTGAGCGAGATGCGCGCCCACTACAACCACTATCTCGAGCTGGCCCGCCGGCGCTGAACACCACCACGACGCGCCAGCAAGTGACACCAGCACGACGGGCCAGCGAGGCAATCCAACCGCGGGCCTTTCCCGTTCATCCTTGCGCGTTTTCTGAAGCCGGCCCCCTCTCCCGCTCATGGATCCGTGGGAGAGGGTAGGGTGAGGGCCCCCTCAGCCAAGCGCCCCCTCACCCGATCCTCTCCCCCGCCTGATCCATGAGCGCGGGGGGCGAGGAGACCGCAACCCGGGCGGAAGCGGGGAACGGGAAAGGGCACGAGCACCTCGGTCCTCGCTCGCGCGTCGGGCAGTGTGCGATGCCCGGGCACGGCCTAGCGCGCCGCGCCCGCCATGCTCGGGCTGCGTTTCGGGCGAGGGGCCGGGCCGGGACGCAGCAACGCGAAGCTGCGCCAGAGGTCGACGGGCAGGAGGCCGACGCCGGCCAGGATGAGCTGCGTGACCACGAAGAGTACCAGCCAGAACACGGCCGAGCCCATGAATCCGTAGGAATGCAGCCCGACGCTCAGCATGTTCACGCCGAACCACGACCACGCCGTGATGATGTTGCCCAGCACCGCCAGCACTGCCATGCCGCGCTGCTGTACCAGGCCGCCCCAGCGCGCGTGCAGGATCAGCGCATTCCAGATCACGATCATCAGCGCGCCGTTTTCCTTGGGGTCCCAGCCCCAGAACCGGCCCCAGGACTGGTCGGCCCAGATGCCGCCCAGCACGGTGCCCGTGAAGCTGAAGAGCATCGCGAAGCAGACGATACCGTCGATCATCCGCCCCAGCGCCGTCATGGAATTCGGGTCGAGCGAGCGGGTGAAGACGCCGCGCAGGATGAAAAGGACGCCGAGGACGCCGGCCATAGAGGTGGCGGCGTACCCGGTCGTCACGCAGGTCACGTGCGTGGCGAGCCAGAAGTTCGTGTCGAGCACCGCCTGCATCATCTCCAGCGTATCGCCGTCGCCGGTCAGGTGGTGCGCGACCAGGAGCGACAGGAAGCCCATCACGCCCGCCATGGTGTTGCCGATGCCGTTCGCGTAGAGCGTCTCCATGATCAGCGCGAGCACCACGCAGCCCCAACCGATGAAGATGGCGGACGAGTACAGGTTGGTGACCGGCGGCCGGCCCTGCAAATACATTCGCGCGCCCAGGGCGAACGTGTGCACGGCCAGCGTGGGAACCAGCACCCAGAACGAGATCCGGTTGAACGCCTGCGGCGCCGCCAGCCAGGCCAGGCAGGCGAGCAGGAAGGCGGCCACGTAAAGCACCGAGCAGTGGTAGAACGGCTCGAAGCGGTTGAAGAAAACCTCGAGATCGCCTCGCTGCATCGCGGTCGCGAAACGCGGCTCCAGACTGCGCCGGTAATCGGCCACGGCGGTGTTGAACTTCTCCGCGTCCTGCTCGGCGTACGCCGAGAGCAGCACGACGTACGACCGCACGGCCGGGTTGACCGCGCCGCTGCGGCGGATCTCGGCCAGCACCGGCTTGATGCGCTGCCACTCTTCGCTCGCCTCGCTCGACGGCGGGATCAGGTGCGGGTCTTCCCAACGCGAGAGATTGATGAACAGCTGGATCTGCTGCGCCAGCTGCACGATCTTCCGCTGGTAGAGCGTGCGCGAGCCGTCCTCGACCTGTTGCGCCCGCGTCGCCTGCTCCTCGATCACCCCCATCTTGTCCACGAACTCGTCGACCGCGTAGCGGAGCCCCGAACGCGGCTCGAGCCCCAGCGTGTTCAAGACCTCGTCGTTCTCGATCCGGAACACCTTGTGGCGCCGTGCGGCGTCATTGCCCAGCTGGTCGGTCATCACATCGAGCAGCCAGCGGATCGCCGGCTGCGCCGTGCCGTTCTCGTCCCGGAACGTCTGCCGGTCGGAGATGACCATCAGGCTGTTACGCGCCAGCGTGTCCAGCGGCTTGAGCCGCCCCTGGTACACCACGGGCAGCCGGCCGAACTCGCCGATCTGCATCGGCCCGGACTCCTTGGGCGGGGCCGCCTGCGCCGCCAGATAGGCGGCAACGCCCAGCACCACGGCCACGGGCAGCCAGGAGGCGTATCGGTTCATCGCAGCACCCTCCGGCGCAGGAAATCGTAGAGGTGCATGCCGAAGTGAAACAGCATGCCGCCGGACACCATGACGCACGAGATGTACGGCATGAGCCAGCCGGGATTGCGCACCACCTGCAAAATCGTCCCCGTGTCGCCCGGCTTGAACGACGACTGGTAAAACGTCTCGCCGGCGTGCCGCAGCGGGTGGTTCATCCAGATCTTGACCTCGCGGTCCTCGTTGACGGACGGGTCGACCAGCCGCACCAGGCTCGAGAAGTTCTTCGGCTTGTCGGTGCCCAGGTACCTGTCGTGGCGGAACTCGAGCAGATGGAACGTGTAGGGCTTGTAGGTGCGCCGGAAGCGGAGCGACAGCTCGTACGCCCGGCCGTCCACGGTAACCGGCTGCGGAGCCACAAGAACCGACACCAGGTACGTGCCGAACGTGCGATCGCTCCCCTTGCTCTTGAGCGTCACGTACGCCGACGGAGTGTCCACGGTCTGGTTCGGATCCGCCCCGCTCACCTCCGGGCGTTCGACCGCCACCGCGCTCAGCCCTGCCCCCGCCGTTGCCCGGTTCTTCGCGTCGGCAGGCGCCCGCGCCGGCGGCACCACGTCCGAGTTGATCATGTAGCGCACAACGTCCAGGTCGACGGGAAGGAAGTCGTGATGAACGCGACCGCCCCGTTTCAGCATGCGGTCGGGGACGACCACCATGTCGTCCATCTTGGGGTCCGACGCGTCCACCAGAGCCAGCTCGGTGGCACGCTGGTTCACGACGTAGTTGGACGCGCTCCCCTGATCGATGGCCATGTTGCCTTCGACGGCGAAGACACCGGTGACAAACTCGCTCAACATCATCAGCACCAGGCCGCCGTGGATGATCAGGATGCCGGCGCGTCGCCAGTTCGCCCGGAAGCGCGTGAAGTGCGCAGCGAGCAGGTTGGTGAGCAAGAGGCCGCCGAGCAGCCAGCCGCCCGGGAACGGGAAGCTGCCGGGCACGGCGACGGAGCGTTTAAAGTAGATCTGAACCGGGATCCAGACGACCAGAGACCGGAAGTACTTGCCCAGCACCGTCCAGATCCCCTCGTCGACTTGCGCCAGGGTGCCGGAGAAGACGAGCACGATCGAGAGTGCGAACAGCGCAACAGTGAGCCGGAGCGAGGCGAACGCGGTGAGGAGCTTCTTCGCAGACGCGGCGATGCCGGCAGCGCCGGACGCGGACGCAGGGTGGGCTCGCGGCGTCCCCTTGCTTGCGCGGTTCTGAGCAGCCATCTCGGCCATCGCTATCCCTCGGCTCGCTACTCGAATTGCACCGATCGCACGAACGCCTCGAACGCGGGCTTCTCACGGCCGACCAGCGGCGCCGGGCCGGTCATCTTGAAGAACCACGTCTGGCCGCCGCGCGTGACGATCACGCCCAGGATACGGCGTCGCTTCTCGCCGGCCGATGCGGGTCCGACCACGTCGGCGTACGGCGCGGGCGCCCCCGCCACATCGATGCTCCGGATCTCCTTCTGAAGCTCGTCTTCGGCCAGCGCGTCCAGACCGACCTGGCCGCGCCAGCGGTTGATGTTTGGGCCGATCCCCCCGGCCTGGCCGGCGAGCGGCACGACGGTGATCTCCGCGCGCAGGCCGCCGTCCTCGACCTGGAAACCGGCCAGCCGCATGCCGTCCGATCCGGCGAGCGGCTCCCAGCCGTCCGGCTTCTGGTAGTCCAGCCGGCCGCGTGTGGCGGGCGGCGGCGCAGCGGGCGTCTTGCGGCCCTCGACCGCGGCGAACGGCGGCACGCGCATCGCCGGAGCCGCCGCGCCGCCCGATCCGCTCATGTCCACGACCGTCGCCGTCGCGCCGTCCAGTTCGACCCGCGTCGTGGCGCCGGTTAGTTCCGGCTCCGTGAGCGGGCTGAGCCCGAGCTGCCCGCGCCAGCGGTTGACGTTCGGCAGGATCGCGGCCGCTTCGGCACCCAACCGGGTCACCGTCAGCTCGGGCGCATCGCGCTCCGAACGGGTTCGAAATGCGGCGTAGCGCATGCCGGAAGCGGGCTGTTCGATCCATCCCGCCGGCAGCTCCCACTCGATCGGGCGGGCGCCGCCGAACCGGATGGAACGGACGAACGCGTCGAATGCCTCCGTCTGCTCGCCCACCACGTCGGGCGATCCCGTCAGCTTCAAGAACCAGGTCTGCTCGCCCTGCGGGATGATCGCACCGAGCATCCGTTGCGGCGATGCGTCGCCGGGCGAACGCGCGGCGGCCGACTCGATGTGCGGCACCCGGTAGTGCTCGATCTCCGCGCGGTCGCAGCCGGCCAGGGCCACCGCGGCCAG
>JBGPMX010000382.1:0-5438 GCA_041487215.1 Planctomycetia bacterium
AAAGGGGACGGGAGTCGTTTGTCGATGCGGGGTACATTTGGGGGGGGGATCATTGCGCGACCCGCTTCTTGGGACGCCCCGGGGCTCCAATGGTCGACTCCAGCCCCAATCGCTTGATGATCCGTTCGTACCACGACAAGCGAACCAGTCGTGTCGGTCCTCTTGGAGGTGACCTGCGTCAGCTGGCCACGCCGGTTGTACGAAAGATTGACCTCCGCTGGGCGGCGGGGTCGGAGACCCACGCCGAACAAGGTTGCTACTTCCGCCTCACCCAGATCGGCGACGCCCAGGCCATCTGGTGATCGCTCTGTTCGACGCGGACGTAGTAATAGTTCGTTCCCGGCGGCGGATCCATGTCGGTCCAGCGGAACTCGGCGCGGCGCGCTTGGCCCGCGTCATGCGAGTACACCACCTCGCGGTTGCGCACCACGTCGATCTGGGCAAGCGGGGCGGTCCCGTGGATCACGGCCTCGAGCGTCGTCGGGCCGTCCGCCGTGAAATCGTCCCCCATGATGTGGTCCCCCGAGCGCACGTCGAGCACAATGTTGTCGGTGGCTGCGTAGCTGTGCCGCTTCTTGAGCGCGTCGAAGAGCGCGTCGCGATCGAGCGACTCGGCCAAGATGCACGCGTAGCTGGTGTGCGTGGCGATGTGGTCGCTCGACGCCTGGAAGCCGAGTCGGTAGCCCTTGTCGAGCGCGTTCCAGATAAAGCCGGCGGGGCGGAATGCGCCGTGCACGATTGCGCTCGTCTCCGCGACGGCCAGCGGGGTGCCCGGCCCCTCGTACGACGTATGGTACCCCTGGAAGATCTCGACCACCGGCTCGAGCTCGGGGTCGAACCCCGTCTCCCAATCCGTCCCCTGGTCGGTGGCCGATGTGTGCGAGGTGGCGATGCCGCCCGTCTTGCGCAGGTGCGCGTAGAGCTGCCGCGTGTCGTCGTCGGCCGGCTGTGGTCCCCCTTTGGCGGCGGGCGTCCCCGGTGCGCGCGTCGTCGGGAACGTCGGGTGCCCACGCCGGGCCCAGATCACGTTGCGGTGCCCCCAGGGATACTTGATCGATCGCTCGTAGCCGTACAACGGGACGAACCGGCCGGCGAGGTAGAACAGGTCGTTGGACTTCTGCGTGCGCCACCAGGGATACGCGCGGTCCGAGCCCATGCCGTGGTCGCTGACGAAGCAGTAGTCGAACGCGGCCGCATCGAGCGCGTAGCGGTAGAGGTCGGTGAGCGTGCCGTCCCCCACGCCGTCGCCGGAGATCTCCGTGTGGCGGTGCAGGTCGCCGCGGTAGATCGCCAGCTTTTTGTCCCCCGCACGGACGCGGTACTGGCGGATGCGCCGCAGGTCGCCCGGTTCGTCTTCGTGCACGTTCTTCACCCGGATGCCGCCCAGGTCCGGCGCGCGGCGCGGCCCAAGCACGGGCGGCGCGGCGGCGTGCTCGGCGTGCCGGCTCTCGATTTCCGCTGTCCAGACGCGAGTGCGGATGCCGTCCGCCGGCTGCTGGAACGTGCGGCCGTCCGTCGCCCAGGCCACCGCCAGTCCTCGCGGCGTCACCGCCGCGGAGGACGGCTGGCTCTGGCGCCCCATGGAACGAGGAAACGGGATCGGACTTGTCCAGGCATCACCGGTCGAGCGGATCGCGTAGAGCTCCCACCATCCGGCGGCGGCCCAGCCATCGGCGCGCGGGTTCTTCGCCGTGCGATGACGGAACAGGATCCATGGCGCACCCTGAGCATCCACGCGCACCATCGGCTGCTCGGAGTACTCCTGGAACTCGCGGGGCAGGGTGGCAAACGGGTCCGCGGGCTCGAGTACCCGGTCACCGTCGCTGCAGACCACGCGGAAGCGACGGGCCTCGTAAAGCCGCGTTCCTTGCGGCCAGTTGTTTGTCCACCACCAGAACCCGTAGTCCTTGCCCCACGCCGCCGTCCCCTCGTCGTACGCGATCCAGACCCGGCCCCGGTCGTCGCAGGCGATGCTCGGCTGGGTCTCGGCCAGCACGGTCCCGGCGATTTTGCGTACGGCGGAGAGGGCATGCGCCGGCCGCCGCGGGTTCACGCTGCGTAGGAATACGTCGTAGTTCCCCGCGTCGTAGCCGTCCCAGGCGACGTGCGCCGTGCCGCCGCTGTCGACACAGACCGCCGGCATCCAATCGTTGGCCGGGCTCTCGCTCACGCGGTATGTCGCGGGCTTCTCGCCGGACAGCGACCGCAGGAAGATATCACTCTGCCCATCGCGGAATCCCTGCCAGACCACCACGACGACGCTGCCGTCCGGGCTGGATGCGGCCGCCGGGTGGATGTCGGGCCCGGGGTCATCGCTCAGCCGCGTGCGCTCGGACCACTTTTCGCCGTCGTGATGCCGGGCGTAAATGTCCCAGTTCCCGCCGACCTGCTGCGACCACACGGCCCAAATGTGGCCGGCGGCATCCTGCGCCAGAGCCACCCCCGCGTGGTCCCCGCCCGGGCTGATCACCTCGGCCTCGGACCAACCGTCTCCTTTATCTCGCGCGAGCAGGATCTCGTCCTGCGCGTCGCGGTACGCGATCCAGGCCAGCCAGTGTTCGCCGGAGCGGGTGACGAGCAGGGCAGGGGAGTCGTCGTGGTGGGGGTCGTTGTCTGGGCGAGCGACCGGGGTGGTGGGCGCGACCGTTCGCTCGACGCGCACGCCGGCGAGCGGGGTCTGCGGAATGCCCCACGCAAGATCGCGCACGTTCACGTCGAAATTGCCGCGCACGGTCTCGACCTCGAGCCGGTCGGGCTCGGGTCCGGTGCCGATGAGCGTGACGCCAATAGGCCACGGCGTTTGCCTGGCCGGCGGCTGATCGGTTCCGCCCACCGGCATGCGCTCGAGCGGCGAGATGCCCATGCGGGTCTGGGCCTTCCAGGCGGCCTGGCGCGGCGGGAGGGAGTCGCCCTGCGCGAAGCGCCACGGTTCGAGGCGGATGCGCTCGAGTACGGCGGCGGGTCCGGCGATCCGGCCGCTCCAGTCGGTCGGCTCCTTGTCGTCGCTGCCGAACACGATGTGCACGGCCCAGCGCGCGGCCGGCTCGGCGCTGCAGGCCTGGATCGGCAAGAACGAGAGGGCGGCGACGGAGGTGACAGCACACCAGCGGGTCGTACACATGATGCTTGTCCTAAAGCCGGGTGCAAGCGACGGGCAGTGATCGCTCGTATAACGCCGCGGCGGGCCGAGTGCAAGCGTGCGCGCAATGCCCCGCGCAGCATCATGGAGAAAGGCTGTAGTCGAAGACTTGGTGCCTACCCGAACAGCTCGGGGATGACAGTGCCGTTGCGCACGATCATCACCGGGCGGCCGGTGTTGGTGTGGTACTCCTTGTGGAAGTCGATGCCCAGGCTCTGGTAGAAGGTGGCGGCCACGTCATCGGGTGCGAAGGCGCGACCGGCGGGCTCCTGCCCCTTGTCGTCGCTCGCGCCGACCACCTGGCCCCCCTTCATGCCGCCGCCGGCCAGCAGCACGAACATGGCGCGGGCCCAGTGGTCGCGGCCGGCGCGCGGGTTGACCTTGGGCGTGCGGCCGAATTCGCCGGTCACGAACACCGAGGTCGATTCGAGCAGCCCCCTGGCGTCGAGCGTTCGGAACAGCGTGGACAGGCCGTCGTCGAGCTGCTGCAGGCGGCCTCCCTTGAGGCGTTCGAAGTTCTGCGCGTGGGTGTCCCAGCCACCGAACGTCACGGTCGCGAAGCGCACGCCCGCCTCGATGAGCCGGCAGGCCAGCAGGCAGCTTTGCCCGAACGGGTGGTCGCCGAACTGCTCGATGACCTCAGGCGATTCCTTGCCGACATCAAAAGCGTCGCGCGCTCGCTTCGAGCGCAGGATGTCGTAGGCCTGCTCTGAGAAGCGGTCGAGGCCGCTGAGCAGGTCCGGCCGCGTCTCCACGGCGCTGAACAGCGTGTCCAGGTCGCTCTTGAGCTCGTGGCGTTTCTCCACGTCGTCGATCGTCAGGCCGCCCGACAGGCTGATGCCGCGTACGCTGAACGGTTTGCCGACCTGCGGAGTACGGCCGACGCTGAACGCCGCGTACGAGATGCCGAGGAACCCGGCGGACTGCGGCGTGTCGGGGATGGCAACGAACGCCGGCAGGTCAGGCGCGGCCGGCATCTCCTTGCTGACCACAGGGCCAAACCCGGGGTATTCGAGCGACGGGATCGGGCGGTTTCCAGTGATCATATACTTGGTGCCGAGCTCGTGAGCGGCGAGCGTGTGCGAAACACCGCGCACGATCGCGAACTTATCGGCGCACTCGGCCAGCTTCGGCATGTGCTCGCAGAACGCGACGCCGGGCACGTTGGTCTTGATCGGGTTGAACTCGCCGCGGTACTCGGTGGGAGCGTCCGGCTTCATGTCGAACGTGTCGAGGTGCGTGGGGCCGCCGCCGAGGTGCACAAAGATGGCGGACTTGCCCTTCGCCTCACGCACCTCGCCGGCCGCCACGCGGCGCAAGTAGCCGCCGAGCGTCAGGCCCAGCCCGCCGAGTGCGCCTGCCTTGAGAAAGTCGCGCCGCATCAGCCCGTCGCAGTACCGATTCGTCGCCATGAGTCAGCCTCCGTCGAATGCATGTTTTCCGCGCCCCTCGCCCCAGCCCCCTCTCGCCACGCGGTTCGGGGCCTGAGAGCCCCGAACCGCGTGGGGAGAGGGGGACCGGGTCATCGGGGTCGCGCACCGTTCTTGGAGAAAAATGCGGCAGCGAAGCCCGCATGCTGCACGCCCCACGCTCGCACGCCCTTTAGTGGTTCACGATGAATTCCTTGGTGTTGAGCAGGGCCCAGACCAGGTCGCGGCAGCCCGTCATCACGTCCTTGGCATCCGCGATGTGCGCCTCCGCCCGCTCGAGCTCCTGGTCGCTCGGCTGGCGGTTCAGCGTGCGCAGGTACATTTCGTGCACCAGCTCATGCGACTCGGGCTTCTCCTTCTGCCGGTTGAGCTGGGCGAGCCAGCCGTCCTTGCGGTCCATCGTCACGAAAAGCTCCTGATCGTTCATCAGGTAGAGCGATTGCGCGAGCGTGGGCTCGTTGGACCGTTCGCAGTCGCACGTCGTCTGGCGTTGCGGCTGCCCGAAGACGCGGAGTGCGTACTGGCTGTTCCCCTTGCCCCCCTTGGCCCCCTTTCCCGGTGCGCGGGGGTCCGCGATCGCCCGGCTGCTCGGATCGTTGTCGAGCGCGGCCATCTGGTCCGTCGTCGCGGTCGCGTGCAGGATCGCATCGTAGGCCACCTCGGCCGGCAGGCGACGCACGCTGGCGTGGCTGAAATTGCGCGTGTCGAGCGCGTTCGTTTCGTTGGGCCGCCAGGTGAGCTGGTAGGTGCGGCTGTTGGCGATCGCGCGGTGCAGCCACTGGATGTCGTAGCCGTGGTTGATGAACGACTCGGCCAGGTAATCGAGCAGCGCGGCGTTCGCGGGCGGGTTGGCCAGGTTCATATCGTCG
>JBGPMX010000383.1:0-5418 GCA_041487215.1 Planctomycetia bacterium
CTCGGCGCCGTCCTTGGCCGGATACTGATCCCACGCGGTCATGCCGGCGGGATCGGTAACGATCGTGTGGTAGAGCCGCTGAAATGCGGCGGGCAGGTTGCCGATCGGCTTGAGCGGGTCGGGCATCTCCTGACCCATCACCTCATACCGCAGCCCGTCGCGCCCGTGTGCCTCCCAGTTGATCATCGATGCGTAGGCGTCCGTGGCCAGCTCGGTAGGCGTCTCCACCGCGATCGGGTGCTCGCGCACGTGCCGGCCCTCGAGCCCGTTGCCGGTCGGCAGCGGCACGAGATCGGCCATTGGCCGCTTCGTCGTGCTCGATTGCTCGAGCGTACGCGTGTCGTCGAGACCGACGATGCGGGGATTCTGCTCGTTGCCGCCGATCCACGCGACCAGCACGCGGTCGCCGGTTACTACGCTGATGCCGCGGGCGACTGGCACGTGATCGATCTCCGCTGTCGCGACGTTGAACAGCTTGACGCGCGCGGACGCGCCGCGGTCGTACACCGCGCAGACGACGCCGACGTGCATGGCGAAGCGGTTCCATCGCGGATCCGTGTCCACGCCGCTGTGGCGCGGCGTCCCGAGTGCCGACTGCAGCACGGTCTTTTTCATAGTGATTGCCCTCGGGTGAGCTGAAGCACGGTGACGGCGGATCGCTTCATCTCGAAGCGGTGCTGCACGCCCTCGATGTAGTAGATCTCGCCGATGTCCGGGAACACGGCCGTCTCGCCGATGTGCGCCTCCGGCATGCCGCCGACGATGGGCAGCGAGCCGCTCTTTAGCTCCTCGTTGTGCCCGAACCAATCGACCAGCTTCTGCTGGAGTTCCTGGTGCACGGCTGACATATCGGTGACGCTGCTTTCGAGCTCTTCTTTCGCCGGCATTACGTCGCGGTTAAGGGCGAGCGCAGGGGGCGTGAGCGCGCCACCCGGCGCTGCCGCCGGCGCCGCATACGAGACGATGGTCACGTGCGGCGCGAAATATCGCAGGCCGAACAGGCGGAGCGACTCCGCTAGAACGGTCGGCTTGGCTGTCAGCGGGATGCCGAACGCCTGTGAGAACACGCGGAACACGTTGCACACGTCTCCGTCGTGCAGCGTGAGGTTGCGGTTCGACACGCGGTACTGGAGATCGAGCGTGTGCCTCTTCAGCGCGCGGAATTCGGACGGGTCGAACGGCGTTGGCCGGAACACCAGCGTGCCGCGTCCGTCGATCGTGTCGCAGAACAGCTCATTGAACGGCGGATTCGCCAGCTGACTGAACAGGCCCCAGAGGTCCCCCTGATATGCGAGGAACCTTCCATCGACGATGAGGTAATTGTTCTGGATCTTCCGCACGAGCTGGAAGCCGGGCCCGAAGCGGATCCCGACGAGCCCATTGCTATTGATCCAGTCCAGGATCGCGTTGATCTGGTCGCCGTCGTGTGGACGAATGGGAATGTCATTCACGCGGCTCAGGAAGAGGACCTCGTTGATGCCCTGCAGGTAGTTGTCGTGGGAGACCTTGAACTGACGGAACAGCTTGGCGTAGTCGGTGCCCGTGATCGTGACTGTGGGGGTCGGCCGACCGGTCGCGGCATCCACCCCGTCGTGCTCGGTGATCGAGTCGATGAACCCGACCATCGCGATCTCGTCCGCGTCGCGCGTCACCCGGTTCAGCGCGAAGCGGGCGAGCCGGATCACGACGCGGTCGTTCGGCTTGAGCACCTCGATCCAGCGGCCGATCTCCTGATCGAGCGAGTGCATAGAGAGCGAGAAGCGGCCCTCCGGATTGCTGAGCGTCTTGCTGGTCTGCACGGAGAGCAGCCGGCCGGTGCCGGGCAGGATGGTGGCCGCGGGGTTGGCCAGCTGCGCACGGGCGACACGCGCGTTCTCGCGCTCGAAGTCCACGAACGCGGACGTGGTGATGCCGGCGACGGCGTGGGAGCGGAGCGGCACGCGAGATCTCCGTTATGGGGCGGCGAGGAGACCCGGTAGCCCGAGCGCCCGGCAGGCGTTCCAGAATGCGTCATAGCGGTCGAAGCCAGTGGCGCTTACCAGTGTGGCCCACGACGGCGCGTGCAGCGTGACGCGTACCGTGCCGTCCGGGAGCGGGGTGTACTGGACGAGCAGGCGTGGCGACTTGAGTAGTCGCACTTCGCCGTTGGCGCGTCCTTCGGGGGGCCGCAGGATGTCGCCTCTCATGCGGGCGCTCCGCCGGGTGACCGGCTGTACGATTTGGGCTCGTAGATGTCCTCGGGCTCGGGCAGGTTGTCCTTCACGGCCGCGGCGACGCGATCGCCGATCTGCTCGCCGATCTCGCGTTGCGACGGGTTGCCGCTCATGTTCACGTTCACGTCGACCTGCATGCGGTGGGCGGAACCGACTGAATCGGGCGTCGCGCCACTGCGAGCACCAAAGAATCCGCGAGCTTGTTCGAGCTGCTCGCCACTGAGGTCGTGCCCGTACTTCTGGCTGAGCTCGCCCCGCGCGTACTCGAACGCTACGCCCTCGCTCCGCTTCTCCCGGTTCTTCCAGTAGGACGCCTGGATGTCCGTAAAGTCACCGTTACCGCCGTACGCCTCGCGCAGCATGTTGAGCGCGGCCGCATCCTTGCTCTGCCCCATGCGGCCGAGTTTGGCCTCCTGGGCACGAATGGCGTCGCCGGTTGAGCCGAGCATGATCGCGCCGTGCGCCAGCTTCCCGGTGTTCCGCCAGGCCCCGTACGCTGCGCCAGCCCCGGCTCCGATCGCCGTCCCAACGCCCGGGATGACCGATCCGATCGCCGCGCCGGCCGCCATGTACCCGCCGATGCCCGCGTACGCTCCGGTCATCTCGAGCGCCGCGTGCGTTTGGCCGCTCGGATCGGTAAACTGGTTCGCGTAGTCGGCACCGGCCTCGACAGCGCCCAGGGCGAGCGCCGGGCCGAAGCCTCTCAGGCCACCGCGGAGGAGTCCGCGACCGGCCGTTCCAGCCGCCCCGCCGGCCGCCGCCGCGGCTTCCCCTGCCGCAGTGGCCCCGCCAGCTGCCCCGGCACCGGCCGCTTCCGCTGCCGCGGCCTCCGATCCGCCTAAGAGCGAACCAGCCCACTTCGCTGCCCCGCGTGCGAGGTTCCATCGCCGATACCCGCCACCTATCCCGACCATGTTTGCCAGACCACGGAGCCCGCGGCGTAATCCAAAGACGCCGAACCCGGTTGCCAGGGCAAGCGTCGCCAGGTCGCCCGGGTGCCCACCGCCGACGAGACCCGACGTCATGCGCGTGAACCAGTTCGCGCCCTGCTTGGCCTTATCGCCGAGATCATGGCTCGCATCGCCCATCATGCGATGCCGTTCCTGATCGCTGAGGAACTCGGCATCGGCCTGGTCGCCTGTCGGCCCGCTTCCCGCCGCTTCCCGCCGCTTACGCAGTTCCGCCTGGGCCCCGATCACCGCCTGGGGCCCGCCGTCGAGGTAGGCTTTCTGCAGGGCCGCCATCTCATGCTCGGTGATGCCGGTCATGCCGCCGATCTGCCGCAGCGCCTCGCGCTTGCCGTACTGGTTCAGCTGGCCGCCGGGCAGGGCCTGGGCACGCTGGACGATGGAGAAGTAGTCCTTCACGTCCCCCTCGTTCATCTGCATCGTGCGGAACCGCTCGAGCTGCGACCTCGCCTCCCCCTGCACGTTGAAGACGTTGCCCTCCAGCTTCTCCGGTTTCCCCTGGAGCAGCCGGAAGCGGATCACGTCGTTCATGTCGCCCGGGTTGAACCCGAGCTGGAAGGACCGGCTCAGGACGTCGGCGCCCTGAGCACCCTGGAGACCGGGCATGCCGGTCCGGTCCATCATGCCGGCCAGGGCCCCGTGCAGGACGCGGCTGTCGTCGGTCATGCCGCCCGGCATGCCGCGAACCGCTCGCTCCGCCAGGCTGCTGAGGAACTCGGGCACCAGGTCACGCCGGCCGCCGGCCGTCTCCATCGTGGCCCTGAGGGTCGTCACGATCTGGTGCATCGCGTTGCGGTCTTCGACGTTGGTGAACCGCCGCTGCTGGCCGAAGTATTGCGCCGCCTCGGTCAGCTCCATGCGGTGGTAGCGTGCGGCCTCGGTCAGCTGCTTCATCTCGGGGATGAGCTCGTGCCCGAGCTGGCCGGCCAGCTTCTGGTACGCCTCGGCGCCCTGGAGCGTCTCGAGGCGGGAGAAGTGCATCGCCCGGCCGACCTCGGACAGTTCCCGGCCGAACGTGTCGATCGGCGTGCCCGTGGGGAGCGATCCGGGGGCCCCGATGCGGTAGCGGAGCTTGGCCGCCTCTTCGGCCGGGTGCATGCCGGCGATCGCCTGCAGGAGCGCGAGACCGGCGAAGGCGCCGCCGAACTGGCCGGCCGCCGATCCGGCTTCCTTCCACCATGGCGGCTTCGTGGGTGGATCGGGCGGCGGCTCGTCGATCTTCCGTTCGGCCCGCGCGACCCGGTCCTCCATGTTGTAGGTGTCGCGCTCATAGCGGTACGGCCGGCGGCGGGCGAACCGCTCGGCGTCTGATATCGCCATGAGCTCGGGCTGGAGCTTGGCGGCCAGGTCGGGCCGGCCGGCGGCGACGTGTTCGTCCTGCAGCCGCTTGATCTCGCGCTTGCGATTGATCAGGGCGTCGGTCTGCTCGACGAGCTTACGGATCGCCTCGCTCTGCTCGGCGTACAGTTCGCGGTAGCGTTTCTGGGCCTCGTCGATGCCGGCGCCGGAGCGCATCGCGCGTTCGTAGGAGGCTTCTCGCTGGGCGAGGCGTTCTTGGTCGGCCGAGACGTCCTGGGTGAATTGCTTGTACTTGCGGACCGCCTCGTCGATGCCGGCGCCGGAGAAGAGCGACTCGACAACGATCTGGACCTTTTGCTCGGACACGGGGTCGCGCTCCAGCGTGACGGGATGACTGGATGCGTCATCCTATCGCGGGGATGCGCGAGCTGGCCGCTAGCGCTGTTGGTGGGATGGCTATTTGGGCGAGAGGCGTTTGTCGCAGGACGGGCAGTGGAACACGGTGCGCTTACGCTCCCACGACATTTCAAATCCGAACAGGCCCACGGCAGTCACGACGAGGGCAACCCAGTAGGGGATGCCGAAAGATACGGCGATTAGCACGATGGGCATGACAGCGAACGCGATCGCCAACAAGAGTAACTCGCGTCTCCAGGCGGGTGGGTGAGAGACGCCCATCAGGCCCCTGTAGCCACATTCGAGGCAGAACTGCTCTGCGATGTGCTCGGCTTTCTTCAAGCGATCGCGGATCTGCTCGTCGGTCGCATGTGGTGCGGATGACATGGTTCACCCCCTTGCCTCATGCTTCATTGTCAGGGCGGGGGTGACGCGGAGCAAGCGAAAACCTGCGACCGCACCGGTGCGGTCGCAGGGGCTCAATCGGTGTCCGCCCACCGGTCCACGTCGTCCAGGTCGGCCGGGCTGGTCGGAGGGGTGTA